>JAOZKO010000178.1 GCA_029935325.1 Bacteroidales bacterium | reverse complement strand
CTCGATAATATGGTGCAAATTGCCCATAATGTAGAGATTGGTGAAAATACAGTAATGGCAGCTTTCGGTGGAGTATCTGGCTCATCTAAAATTGGTAAAAACTGTATGTTCGGTGGGCAAATAGGTATTGCTGGACACCTTGAAATAGGTGATGGCGTGAAGCTAGCTGCTCAGGCAGGCATTGCGGCAAGTATTAAACCTAATAGTGTAGAAATGGGCTCTCCATCTTTTGCTCATAAATCATTTTTGCAATCCTATGTTTATTTTAGAAGACTTCCGGACTTAGCATCAAAGATAAAGGAACTTGAAAAAGAAATAGCTAAACTGAAAATGATTGAATAGCATTTTATCATTATTTTCTTACTTCAAAATACCCAGAATCTTAAAACAAGATTTAGCCTTTACTAAGGTTATGAAAAGTCAATGGTTAATATTTAATAATCATCATATTAAGCTTGAAAAAAATTATTATTACTTTTGCGCCCATATTTATAATAAAATATAATATTTTTATAATATTTCGTTTTATTAAACTTAGACTTTAAAATAACAGTACTATCTGTTTATGAATTAATTACACAAATAGAATGAGCGAAAAACAAACTACAATTGCCGATGAGGTTAGTATTTCAGGCATTGGGCTACATACTGGCTTCGAAGTAAACTTACGATTTCTTCCTGCAGTAGCTAATACAGGATATGTATTCCGTAGAGTTGATATTGAAGGAAATCCAGAGTTTCAAGCTTTGGCTGATTATGTTGTGGATACCTCTAGGGGAACTACACTTGAATATAAAGGAACGCGAATAACTACAATTGAGCATGTTTTAGCTGCACTTGTTGGGCTTGGCATTGATAATGTAGTTGTGGAAATGGATCAAGAAGAGGCTCCAATATTAGATGGTAGTTCTTTTTATTATGTTCATATTCTGCAAAAAATAGGATTAAAAGAACTAGAAGAAGAACGCGAGTATTTTGAACTCAATGAAGTCATTACGTTTAAAGATGAAAAGCGTAATACAGAAATGACCATAATACCTGATAGTAGCCGTAGGATTTCTACAATGATTGATTATAATACTGAGGTATTGGGTACTCAAAATGCAGAATTAAATGATTATAAAGATTTTGCTACTGAAATTGCAGCTTGTCGAACTTTTGTGTTTTTACATGAGTTAGAGTATTTATTAGATAATAACCTTATCAAAGGTGGTGACTTAAGCAATGCTATTGTTTTTGTAAACAAGCAAGTGTCAGATACAGAATTAGCTCGATTAGCGAAATTATTTAATAAGCCTAGCGTAAAAGTTATGCAAAAGGGTATATTAAATAATCTTGAATTGAAATTTGATAATGAAGCAGCAAGGCATAAATTATTAGATGTAATTGGCGATTTAGCATTAGTAGGTATGCCAATTAAGGGTCGTGTAATTGCAGTTAGACCAGGGCATGAAACCAATGTTGCCTTTGCAAAGATGATTCGTAATCATATTAAAAAACGTAATGAGGGCCCACCAAAAATTGATTTAAATCAGAAGCCGCTTTATGATATAGAAGCTATAAAAAAAATGCTTCCTCACCGTAATCCTTTTCTATTGGTAGATAAAATTATGTCGGTAACTGAGGACACTGTAATTGGTGTAAAAAATGTTACTATGAATGAGGATTTCTTTGTAGGACATTTCCCTGATGAGCCTGTTATGCCTGCCGTACTACAGATTGAAGCAATGGCTCAAAGTGGTGGTATATTAGTATTAAGTCAAGTTGAAGACCCTGAAAATTATAATACATACTTCCTTAAAATAGATAATGTTCGCCTACGCAACAAGGTTGTACCGGGTGATACAATAGTTTTTGACCTTAAATTAATATCGCCAGTCCGTAGAGGGCTATGCCAAATGGGCGGAAAAGCTTGGGTTGGAGATAAGATAGTAATGGAAGCTGAAATGCTTGCTCAAATTGTTAAAAAGAAAAATATATAATATGAATCAACCACTCGCATACGTACACCCACAGGCAAAAATTGCTCCAACAGTAGTTATTGAGCCATTTGTTACCATTCACAAAAATGTAGAAATTGGTGAAGGTACTTGGATAGGATCCAATGTTACTATTATGGAAGGTGCTAGAATTGGAAAGAACAACAGAATTTTTCCAGGGGCAGTGATATCAGCTGTACCACAAGACCTTAAGTTCGATGGTGAAGATAGCATTGTTCGCATTGGAGATAATAATATTATTAGAGAGTTCGTAACTATTAATCGCGGTACGAAGGCTAATTTGGAAACAAGCATCGGAGATAATAACCTCCTAATGGCCTATGTACATATTGCTCATGATTGTATTGTTGGCAATAATTGTATATTGGCAAATGTTGCAACACTTGCTGGTCATATTACTATTGAAGATTATGCAATAGTAGGCGGTATGGTTGCTGTTCATCAGTTTGTAAATATTGGCGCTCATAGTATGATATCAGGCGGGTCATTGGTTCGTAAAGATGTTCCTCCATTTGTAAAAGCAGCACGTGAACCTGTCTCATATGTTGGTATTAATTCTATTGGACTTCGACGCAGAGGATTTACTTCTGATAAGATAAATGAGATTCAAGCTATTTACCGAATTCTATTTCAGCAAAAGAATAATGTTTCTCAGGCTGTAGAAATCCTTGATTCTCAAATGCCAGCCACTCCTGAGCGTGATGAAATAATATCATTTATCACTAATTCCAAGCGTGGAGTTATGCGTGGTTATAACCAAAACTGATAATATTCTTTTGTTTTGGATAAAATAGTCCTTGAAAATACAGCAAAGCGTTATGCTAAAGAATGGGTTTTCAGAAATTTATCCTATACTTTTGTAAAAGATAATGCCTATGTTATTCTTGGGTCAAATGGCTCAGGGAAATCCACTTTATTACAAGTTGTTTCCAGCGCACTAAGCCCTTCTAAAGGCAAATTATTGTATTATGATAATGATAAGCCCTTGGAACATGAGGAGATATATAAGCATATTAGCTTAAATGCTCCGTATATGGAACTCCCTGAGGAGTTTAGTCTGAATGAAGTTATCGATTTTCATTTAAAATTCAAATCCTTTTATCCTTCAATTGATAAAGAGAGATTTATTGATATTTGCTATTTATCAGAAGCTAAAGACAAGATTATTAGAAATTTTTCTTCAGGTATGAAGCAAAGGTTAAAACTAGGCTTGGCAATACTTAGCGAATCATCAGCTTTATTCCTCGACGAACCAAGCTCAAATTTAGATAAAGAAGGAATTGAATGGTATGGGAAACTAATTGACCAGTATAAAAAGGATAGAATTATTGTAGTTTGCTCCAATAGGATTGATAGCGAATATTTTTTCTGTAATGAGCAAATCGTAATTGAAGATTATAAAAAGAAAGCCCCAAAGGTTATTGTTTCTTAAATTACATTATTTTCTTAATCTCTGCCTTTAACTTTTCTCTAAATTCTGCATAATAACCAGCTGATGCAAAAGCAATTTTGCCATCCTTATCAATTAAGTAAATGCTTGGATAGGCTCTAACTTTATAAGCATCCTTAACTTTATCGGTACAAATTAAAGCCATATCACTATAATTGTATTTCTTTTTATACCTATTAATCTGAGATTTTCGATTAAAGGGATTCATACCTAGAACCACGAAATTTTCTTTACCCAACTCCTTCTGAATATTCTGAATATCAGCATAAACTTTTATACATGGTTTGCATCCCACATACCAAAAATCTAATAAAACCACTTTGCCCTTATAGTCAGAAAGTTTTATTGAGGCATTATCAGAATTTAATAATTCAAATTTAGGGGCTATAGTTCCCTTCTCTAGCATATTATTTGACATGAAATCCTGAGAAATACTAGGAGGGTTACTATTGAAAGACAATAGTAGAACCATAATTAAAATGATATTCTTATAGCTTCCGATCTTCATTAAATTAAAATATTATGGTATATAAACCTTTAGACTTCTTGGAACTAACTCAAACTCAAAAGGCGCATGGCCAATATTTTCGCCATCAACTTCAATCATTAGTTTCGAGTCAGAAACAACTTGTAGGTTATCAGTACGCAAAGATTGTACCTCTTTTAATTCATTAATTCTACCATTGAAAAGTTTGCTTACCTTTCTTATCAATTTTGTTTTGGCAATTTTATCCACAAGCATCAAATCAAATAAACCATCATCGGAAATAGCATTAGGTGTTTGTTGCATTCCTCCACCAGTATATTTTCCAATGGCTAAGCTTAGAGTAAATAAATTGCCACTATGTATTTCGCGCTTAGTAGTTAAAACTGTTACAGGAACAGGCTTATATCTGTACAAACTCTTAATCATATTAGTAAAATAACTAAGGGTACTCGATTTTCCAGCTTCTTTTTGCTTATTGGTATTCTCGGTTACTAAGGCATCGAACCCAAGTCCAGCAGCATTTACAAAATACCTACAAGATTTTTTTTCGCCTATATAGTAATATACCTTTCCTACATCCTGAACAAATATATTTCCTCTTTTAATAATATCTACTGACTCTTTATACGAAAGTGGCAGATTAAACATCTTACCCCAATCATTACCCGTGCCTATTGTTATTATCCCAAGAGATATTTCGTTAGAATTGAACCTTTTTTGCAATAAAATCCCATTTACCACTTCATTAATAGTACCATCACCGCCAATAGCGACAATACGCATAAAGCCTTCTTCTTCTATTTTTTCTTTAACCAATTTAATGGCTTGCCTTCCGTATTTAGTAAATATATACTCATACTCTATTCCTGCGGAATCAAATAAATTAGCAATTTCTGGCCAATCATTTCTTGCTTTCTTCTTTCCTGCATTAGGATTAACTATAATTAGATATTTCGTTTTCTTTTCCAAAACTAAAACTGAATAAATTTTGATTCTTCTTCTCCTATTTCTAATACAACATCTCTACCCATAATAATTGCGCGATTATCGGCAATATGCCCTGCAGGGAAATTAAAACAAACAGGGAATTTATATTCTTGCATTATATCATAAATAATTTCTTCGGCATTTTTGCCAAAAGGTATCGTATTATCGTTCATATCACTCATGCCGCCAATCAGCAGCGCCTTAGTGCGTTTAAATTTCCCGTTGCGTTTTAAATTCATCATCATACGATCAATATGATAAAGATATTCATCAAGATCCTCAATAAATAAGATACAATTATCTGAGCAATAGTCAGACTTGGAACCTAGTAATGAATATAAGATAGAGAGATTTCCTCCACTCATTCTCCCCTGTGCTACTCCATGCGTATTAAAGGGATGAGACGGGAAATTGTATTGATTTTTTCCTGTAAATAATGCGGACTTTAATGATAGTAATGACTCATTATCAATGCCCGTTTTAGGGAAATTGATAGGCATAGTGGCATGAATGCTTTCTGTTCTGCAATGCCTTTGAATATGCGCGTGTAAAACTGTAATATCACTATAGCCTACTACCCATTTAGGATATCTACGAAAAGTTGCCCAATCTATATTGTCAATAATCTGAACGGTTCCATATCCACCACGAGCACAAAAAACAGCTTTAATCTCAGGGTCGTTAAGCATTTGTTGCAAATCAGTTGTCCTTTGCTTTGTAGTTCCTGCAAACTGATGGTATTCAGAATGTAAATTTGCACCTTTAATTACTTCGAGCCCCCAATCCTGCAATTTATCAACGGCAGGCTGTACTTCCTGCTCTGTGATTTTGCGTGCAGTTGATATAATACCAACCTTATCGCCTTGCCTTAAATTTCGAGGTGCTTGCATGGAGCAAATATATGCATTTTAGAAATAGTCTTTGCAAGAAAACGCCAAATACTGCGTTATTCTTGTTTTTGAAACAGTCATTTACAAATGTAATTCCGATAGCTATCGGAACCTTGGTT
>JAOZKO010000177.1:3428-5943 GCA_029935325.1 Bacteroidales bacterium | reverse complement strand
AGAAGAAGGTTTGGTTTATAATCCAGAGGATTATGTTTATAGTAGCGCTAGGGATTATAGTGGAGAAAAAGGGCTTTTAGATGGAATTATTATTGTTAGCTGATTTATTGAAAACCACACGATACAATCGTGCGGTGTGTATAGATACAAGATGGTAGCGAGAATTACATTTCAGACTGTGGTGCAAATATTGACAAAGTTGAGTTTATGGCATTAAACATTTTAGAAAAAGTATATGAGTATCAAAAGAATACTAAATCACAAGTACAGTTGATTATGGAATAGTCGTAATAGTTTTATCAGGGTTTTTCCGAGCTTTTGGTCCGTAATAACGGACTTTTCCCAATATTTAAGGTCAGAGCCTAGGTAAATGAAAAATTTAAAAGGGATTAAATGAAAATAGCCATAGGTAAAACCCATGGCTATTATATTTCAATATGGTGGTTTTGGCATGTATTTTTGCATTTTCTGCAAAAATCATGACAAAATAATGAATCTGAAATAAGCAATTATTTAAACAAGTCCTCAATCAGATCCTTATATATTTCCATCACCTTATTACGACGTACACTCATTTTTGCAGTCATTATTCCTGATTCAACAGTCCATTCGTCAGCAATAAGTCTAAATACCTTAATCTGCTCATGGCTACCAAAATTCTTATTGAAAACACCTATTTCCTCTTTAATTTTCTTAAGCACATCTTCACGCAAAATTACTTCCGAAGGCTCTGGACAATCCTTTTCATCCAATTTACACCAATCCTTAAGATACTCGAAATTAGGAATTATTAGTGCACCAGCATGCTTTTGGTTTTCACCCAAAACAACTGCTGTATCAATAAACGATGATTCCTTAAGCTTTTCCTCAAGGTGAGTTGGAGCAACATATTTCCCCATGGAAGTTTTAAATAAATCTTTCTTCCTACCAGTAATTTTCAGAAATCTATTTTCCACAAGCTCACCAAGGTCACCAGTATGCATCCAGCCATCAGTAATTGCTTCAGCAGTAAGTTCTGGCTCTTTATAATAACCCAACATTACGTTTGGTCCTTTGGTCATTACCTCTCCATCAGCAGCTATTTTTATTTCTACATTCGAAATTGCAGGTCCAACAGTACCAATATAGCTCTCATTTTTTCCCCAATCGTTAAGTGCCGACACAGGTGATGTTTCTGTCATTCCATAGCCCTCTAGAGTTCTAATTCCAGCAGCATTAAATAATCGTCCCAATCGAGGTTGCAAAGCAGCACCACCCGAAATTAACAAACCTATATTTCCTCCTAAAGCTTCCTTCCACTTGCTAAACACAAGCTTACGGGCAATTCCTAATTTAAAATTATAAATAAATGAATTCTCACCCTTATCATCATACTGTAAGCCTAAATTAACTGCCCAGTAAAAAATCTTCTTTTTTGCACCTTCCAATTTCGATGCTTTTGCCTCTATTTTATCATAAACCTTCTCTAGCAAACGAGGAACCGTAGGCATAATATCAGCCTTAACCTCCTTTAGGTTATCAATAATTTTAGCCATATTTTCGGCATAATAAATAGAAATACCATCATACTGAAAGATATAATTTATCATTCGCTCATAAATATGACAAAGAGGCAAATAGCTAAGTGCCTTACCTTCAGATCCAGTATGTGGAACATGTGCACAAGCCAATACATTTGATATAATATTCAAATGGCTCAGCATTACACCCTTCATTTGCCCTGTAGTGCCTGAGGTATATATTATAGTAGCCAACTCATTTGTTGAAACGCTTTTCTTAATTATCTCCAGTTTCTCCTCCTGTGGGTTATCTATTCCCGATTGAATAACATCGGTATATGATTTCAATTCTTCACTATCGGTAAGTGAATATACATCCTTTACACCTGGACACTTTGGCAATACCTCCTTTACTTTATGATATAAACCTTTGCCATCCATAAAAATCATTTTCACCTCAGCATGATTAAGAACATACTCATAATCATTAGCTCCAATGGTAGGGTAAATAGGGATATGCACCCCACCAACTTGCATTATTGCCATATCCATAAAGTTCCATTCCGGACAATTTGGCGATATTGTAGCAATCTTATCACCCTTCTGCACACCAAGGTTTATCAAACCATAGCTCAATTGGTTTACAATGGTAACATATTCTTTAGCAGAGTACTTACGCCACTCTCCATTTACCTTTCCGGCTAAAGCATCTTCCTTGTCCGAGTACTTCTCCATATAATTTGGAAGCACATCAAATAATCTTTCAAAAGTCATAGTCTGTGTTTTTGTCTGTTTGCGGGGCAAATATATACAATTAATTGCATATGTAATATTTAGTGTATTTTTAGGGCGGCACACATGCTGTACGCTATAGCCCATATGCTTAGGCTGTGTTACGCAACACATTGTCAGGAGCTCCTTTGGTTGCTCTGCCCCTGCTGCTCCACTACAGCATAAGCTATATGGGGCTGCCGCTGCCATCATTGCCGCGGTTCGCAATTGAGGCAAGTTCTTAT
>JAOZKO010000177.1:0-3328 GCA_029935325.1 Bacteroidales bacterium | reverse complement strand
GAATAATGAATAATGAACAAGGAATGATGAATGATGAAGTTTTTCGCTTTAATTCGATATTCAGTATTCAGTATTCAATATTAAAAAAAATGAATAATGAATAATGAACAAAAAACCTAATCCTCAGCCTACACCTTATACAAAACCCCAGCACTAGCCTGAGCAGTAGGCATTATCAGCATATCATTAATATTTACATGCTTCGGAAGGTTTGCACAATAGTATGCTGCATCAGCAATATCCTCAGGACGAAGTGGCTCAAAACCTACATATACACCATCAGCCTTGGCATCATCTCCCTTAAATCTAACATTTGAAAACTCAGTCTCCACAGCTCCAGGAGCAATTTGCGTAACCTTAATTCCAAATTCTACCATATCAATCCTCATAGCTTTACTCAACGAATCTACCGCATGCTTGGTGGCACAATAAACATTACCAAAAGGATAAGTTTCTTTGCCTGCAATGGAACCAATATTAATAATATGGCCCAACTTACGCGAAACCATATTAGGAGATATTGCTCTAGTAACATATAGCAAACCTTTAACATTAGTATCAATCATTCGCTCCCAATCATCAATCTCTCCATCTTGAATTTTATTAAGCCCAACAGCCAAACCAGCATTATTAATTAGGACATCAATATTCTTCCACTCCTCTGTCAATCCGCTAATTGCATCTTCCACTTGGGCTCTTTCTCGTACATCAAAACTTAATGTCAATACTCTGATACTAAACTTTTCCTCAAGGTCCTTTTTCAATTCTTGAAGTCTGTCATTTCTTCTTCCCACAAGAATTAGATTATTTTCGTTTGCACCAAACTGATATGCACAAGCTTTGCCTATTCCTGAAGTGGCACCTGTAATTAATATTGTTTTACTCATTGCGTTTCTGCTTTAAAAATTTGTGAGCGTAAAAGTAAGAAAAAAGGGTTCTATACCAGAATAAAAATGATTCTACAGGTATTTTAATGCTAGAATGTATTATTGCGAAAATTCATGTAAGTAGCATAAAAATCAATCACTCCCTCTAGGATATTTCACTAACCACTTCCTTTCTTATAAACCCCAACTACAAATTAGTGTCAATTGTAATTAAAATTTGTCGATATTTGATGTTCAATTAGTAAACCTAAATAAAGTATGAAAAACTTATATACTAAATTAACTTTCTTAGCAATTATTCTCTCACTAGCACTAAGTATCAGTTGCAAAAAGGAGGAAGAAAAAATTATTCCTAAACCTGACCCAATGTATTTCGATTCATTAATTGATAGCAGGGATGGTATAGTTTATAAAACTGTGGTAATAAACAATCAGGAGTGGATGGCTGAAAACTTAAAGTATAAACCAATTAGCGGAAACTTTTGGGCCTTCGATGATGATACCAGTAATATTGCTACCTACGGATATCTATACGACTGGGCTTTGGCATGCACCTCCTGCCCTAGTGGCTGGCGATTGCCAAATAATGACGATTGGGAGACATACTATAATTATATAGGAGGAGACGAAAAAGCAGGAGGAAAAATGAAAGAAATAGGGACCAGCCATTGGCTAAGTCCAAATACAAGTGCAACCAACGAAGCTGGCTTTAACGGACTACCAGGGGGCTTTCGTAATCACTATTTCGATTATAAATATCTTAGTTTCTTTGCATATTATTGGTCAAAAACTGAATATGATAATAACAGAGCTTATGCCAAAATACTTTCCTATAATAGAGCTGATATTGGAGGCGAAAAAATTGAAAAAACTTATGGCATTAGTGTTCGGTGTATTAAGGAGTAAGAATTGTGGCTTGGCAGATTAGCGAAGCACCTTTTAAATCTTAAATCACAACCTAAATCGTAAATCCATTATTTTTCAAAACCAGTCATACGATGACTCAAAGTCATCGTATGACTCTGAATGATTATATTTTTACTAAATTATATCTCTCAACAATTCTCCCAAAGCCCTCCAACTCACAAATTCTCCATTGCTGATTTTTTGGCTTTTGTCAACTCGGTTTATTACGTAAGATCTGTTGGTATTTCCACTAATCTTATTATAATAACGAACATTGTTAAAAGCGTGCAGGTTATAGGTTTTAGAGGCTTTAATCTCTATAGGAATGCAATGTTCGCCTTTATCAATCAGCAAGTCTATCTCTTTTTGTTTGTTATCTTTCCAGAAGTAAATGGGGGCTTCCTTTGCTTGTGCGTAGTATTGTTTTAGGATATCGCTTATTACATAATTCTCAAATAAATTACCAAGTAAATAGTGGTTTTCAATTTGCGGATAGCTTCCAATGCCTAAAAGATAGCTTGCTAGTCCTGTATCATGGAAATATAATTTAGGCATTTTAATTAGTCGTTTATTGAAATTGCGATAATGTGGTGGTAATAAGAATAGGATGTAAGAATTAACCAAAACAGAGATCCAAGCCTTGGCAGTATTTAATGAAATGCCGGTATCCGCTGCAAGAGAAGCATAATTGAGAGGCTGCCCAATGCGTCCGGCACATAGTTTTATGAATCGATGAAACAGCTCCAGATTGCCGATATTCTTTAAAGTACGTACATCACGCTCAATATAAGTATTGATATAGTTGGGATAGAATAATTCGGCAGGGATATCTTTGCTGTAAATGGCTGGGTAGTTTCCTTGATATATAATTTGTTCGTTGAGTTTAGGCAGCAAACCTGCATTTTTCAGTTCGCTCTGACTTAGAGGCAGCAGTTTCAATAATCCCACCCGACCTGCCAAACTCTGACTAATACTTTCCATCAGAAGAAAGTTCTGTGAGCCTGAGAGAACAAACTGTCCTGGCAAATTGCTTTGATCAACTACGCCTTGAAGATAGGAAAACAAATCTGGCACACGTTGAATTTCATCAATAATAGCACCATTAGGGAAATTGCTAAGAAAACCTCTTGGGTCTTCCTGCGCTATGCTTCTTTGGTCAATGTCTTCTAGGGAAACATAATCCATTTTAGGAAATATGTTCTTTACCAAGGTTGTTTTGCCTGATTGCCTAGGCCCCGTAATTGCCAATATAGGGAATAGCTTAAATAATTCTATTGCTTTTGTTGAGATTTCTCTATTTATCATTTCACAAAGATAGTACTATTATGCAATCATATTGCATAATAATCACATTAGTATTACTGCACATAGCAGCATTCAATCCTCCGACCATTTTTCAGCAAATATTAACTCTAGCGAAGCCCCTTTTCATTCACCGAAGCATTAGCGTAGGTGAACTTAAATCTTAAATCATAACTTAAATCATAAATACATTTTTTTAACCCAGTCATACGATGACTCAAAGTCATCGTATG
>JAOZKO010000019.1:4105-17986 GCA_029935325.1 Bacteroidales bacterium | reverse complement strand
AAAAATATTTTTCAAACAAACTGCAAACACAATAATATTTTTACGAAATTTGTCCCGCTTTCTTTTGGAAGCGGGATTTTTTTATTAAATCATTTAAAACATCAATATATTATGCCAAACATTTCGAAAAAAGGTGCAGCAATGCCAGAATCACCAATCCGTAAATTAGTTCCTTATGCAGAGGTTGCTAAAGCCAAAGGAGTTAAAGTTCATCACTTAAATATTGGACAACCAGATATTGAAACACCAAAAGTTGCAATGGATGCAATTCGCAATTTTGATGAAAAGGTTGTAGTTTATAGCCACTCAGCAGGGATTTTATCATATCGTAAAAAACTTGTAGAATATTATAAAAGCGTGGATATTGATGTTACTCCTGACGAAATGATAGTTGGTACAGGAGCTTCGGAAGCTATATTATTCTCTTTGCAAAGCTGTATGGACGAAGGTGATGAGATAATAATCCCTGAACCATTTTATGCAAACTATAATGGTTTTGCTGTAAATGCTGGAGTAAAAGTTGTTCCAATTACTTCTAAAATTGATAGTGGTTTTGCTTTACCTCCAATTGAGGATTTTGAGAAAGCTATTACTCCTAAAACCAAAGCTATACTTCTTTGCAATCCAAATAATCCAACAGGATATCTTTATAGTAAGGAAGAACTAGAAATAGTTCGCGATATGGTATTGAAGCACGATTTATTCTTGATTTCTGACGAAGTTTATCGCGAATTTACTTATGATAATCATGAGCATTTCTCAGTAATGAATTTAGAAGGATTGGATCAACATGTTATCCTAATAGATTCAGTAAGTAAGCGTTATAGCGCATGTGGCTTCAGAATAGGTGTATTAATAAGTAAGAACAAAGAAGTAATGTCAACAGCAATGAAGTTTGCTCAGGCACGCTTATCCCCTCCTACTTTTGGGCAAATTGCTTCAGAAGCAGCAATAGATACTCCTCAAGAATATTTTACCACTGTATTGGCAGAGTATAAATCTCGTAGAGATGTGGTTGTTGATAGAATTAATAAAATGGAGGGTGCATTTTGCCCTAATCCAAAG
This sequence comes from Bacteroidales bacterium, assembly GCA_029935325.1. Lineage (GTDB taxonomy): Bacteria > Bacteroidota > Bacteroidia > Bacteroidales > UBA1556 > UBA6267. The sequence continues at coordinate 16,921 of JAOZKO010000019.1, read as the reverse complement.
GGAGCTTTCTATGTGGTAGCGAAATTACCAATTGATAATGCTGATAAGTTTTGTCAATGGTTATTAGAGGACTATAGCTATAATAATGAAACTGTAATGCTTGCTCCTGCAACTGGTTTTTATGCAACAAAAGGTTTAGGAATGGATGAAGTACGTATCAGTTATGTTCTTAATGTAAATGATTTGCACGCTGCTATGGATGTTCTTGAAAATGCTATCAAGGTTTACCCTGGTAAGAAATAGAGAGTTCCTATTCAAAGTGGTTCGATAGGATTTCGTATGGGTTCTTATTGAAATATTGTTGAGACCTAGTTTTATCAGTAAACAGTAATCGGTATTCAGTAATTTGTAATTGGCAGTCAACTATCTAGTTACTGATTACCGATTACTGAACCCTGATTACTTTATTAAAACACTTTAAAAAATAAAAGATTATAGGCCCTACTACAAAACTATTAGAACCATTAAAGTATAAACTAAAAAGAAGGCGAGCCAATTATTGATCGCCTTCTTTTTTGATTTTAGGCAAGCGCTTAGCATCTTTTAATGCTTTATTTATTATCCATTCCAATTGCCCATTACTACTGCGAAATTCATCAGCTGCCCATTTCTCTATTTGCGCTAGAAGTTCAGGATCCATCCGTAATACAAATGCTTTTTTCTTTCCCATTATCTACCCTCCATCATTTTATTCATTGCAAAAGAAATTGCATCCTTGCGCTTGGTTCCAAACATTATTGTTTTGCCATTAGTTAAAAAAACTTCTAGCCCAATATTTCCGCTAACATTATGTGCAATTTTATTCCTTTTCTTACTCACTTTTTTATAGCCCCAGCCACCAAACTCCTTCATTGGTTTATATTCTCTAACCTTAAAAGACTCTATATTAGCTTTTTCGATAAGGTCGAATTTCATTTTAAGAATAGGGTAGCGAAAACTAATACCATCGCTACCTATATTTAATTCCATACGCATATTGCTAAATAAGAAGAAAAGCATAATAAACATAAAACTAATCGCACTACCCATTATAATAAGGCCTTGTTTGTTAATCTTATTGTCAGGAATCATTCCCTCATGATAATTCAATACCATATAAATAAATGAAGATAAGCTCAAGCCAAATAATATAAGCCAAACCCAAGCACTGCTATACCTTTGTATCTCGCTATAAAATTTTCCTTTTGTTTCCATGATAAATAAACTAAATAATATAATTACTCAATTACCTATTAATACTTCAGTGACTTATGGTTTCTCGCAAAGACGCAGAGACGCAAAGTGTTCACTTCGTGAATATTATATATTATTGCATAAAACTGTAATAACTTGATTCTATGATTTATATAAAATATTAACGGACTATTAACCTATAGTACAGCATATTAATTCAACACTAATATAATGATCCAGAATTTACAACTGGGCTTGCGTCTTTATCCGACACTAGAACAACCATCAAATTACTTACCATAGCAGCTTTGCGCTCATCGTCAAGTTCCACAATTTGCTTTTCCGACAATTTATTCAATGCCATTTCCACCATACTTACAGCTCCCTCTACAATCTTTATTCTTGCTGCTACAATTGCTGTGGCTTGTTGTCTCTTAAGCATTGCTTGAGCAATTTCTTCAGCATAGGCTAAATAATTAATCCTTGCTTCCATTACTTCAACACCAGCAATTTCAAGTCTCTCTCTTAAGGATTCTTCTAGTTTATGATTGATTTCATCTCCACCAGAACGCAATGTTACTTCTGTTTCATCATCATCAAAGTTGTCGTAGGCATAAGACCCTGCAAGTTTTCTAATTGCGGCATCAGTTTGTACATCAACAAAATGAGCATAATCATCAACATCAAATGCAGCATTATATGTGTTTTTAACTCGCCAAACTAGCACTACTCCTATTTTAATTGGGTTTGCAAGTTTATCATTAACTTTTATTGGTGCGCTATCAATATTATGTGCTCTAAGACTTATTCTACGCTTAACATAAAATGGCATTACCCAATAAAAACCATTATTCTTTACTGTACCAGTGTACTTTCCAAACAAAACTAAAACCATAGATTCATTAGGATTTACTATAAAATATCCTGGTAAAATGAAAATAAATAATAATATAAATATTATAAAGATTGGACTTTTAATGGCAATTAACCCAAAAGCAGCTATTGCTGCACTTAGAAATAATAAAGCTAACATTAGATAGCCTGATTGAGGTTTAAAGATGTTTTCTTCTTTCATGATGATATAGTTTTAGTTATTAAAATGATATTATATTGATATCACAAAGTAAATACATTTTTTAACAAAAGTCAAGTCTTTTTTGTTAAAAATTCATTATTAATAACTTTTGCATTATTTTGTATCGAAACAAATGCAATATTCTATATATTTGCAGTTATCACAAACAATTTAATTATTTACAAATTTAAACTTTTATTATGCGAAAAATTTTACTAGGATTACTAATGCTATTTGTTAGTAGCGCAATGTTTGCTCAGGTTATTTATTCTGATGACTTCGAAAGCTATACAAGTGGCGATTTTATTGCAGCATCAGACACTGCAAATTGGACAACATGGAGTAATGCTCCAGGAACAGCCGAAGATGGAACAATTTCAACAATTCAAGCTGCAAGTGGAACTAATTCACTAATGGTAGGTGGAGTAAATGACCTTGTTCTATTATTAGGTGATGTAACTACAGGAAAATATGAATTTAGCTTTAAGCTATTTGTTCCTCTTGATACTGGTAGTTATTTCAATTTACTTCAAGAATTTGCTGGTGGAAGTTCTGCTTGGTCAAATGAAGTTTATATGCTTAAAGACAGTACAGTTCATTTATTTGTAGAAGGTAATGATACTGCACAAGTTGTTGCAAATGCTGGCGAATGGCATACTATGCTTTACATTATTGATTTAGATAATGATTATTGTATTTACCAAATTGATGGTACAACACTTTTTGAGTGGCCTTGGACACTAGGTGGTGGTATGACTCAATTAGGTGGTGCTAATTTTTATGCAGCTGACCTATATACTGATGGTGCTGAGAAAAAGTATATCGATGACATCAAATTAGAGAAACTTAATAATGTTTCTATTATGGAGCTTTCTGAAGAAACTCTTCAAATGTATCCTAATCCAACTACTTCTTCTGTTCATTTAGAGTCAAGTAATAAAATGAATACTGTAAAAGTTTTAGACATTACAGGAAGTGTTGTATTAAGCGAGAATGTTAATACTGAGATTTATAATCTTAATCTTAGCAGCTTAGCTAACGGAATCTACTATGTACAAATCAATTATGGTGACAAAATTGTTGTAAGAAAAGTAGTGAAGAAATAAATTTTATTTTCTTCTTAAAAAATTTAAAGGCTATCACTCCAAATGGGGTGATAGCTTTTTTTATTGAAATAAACTCCATTTATCCAATCAATATCTCTATTTTTGTAAAATGTCAAACGAAACTATTTTCGACTTTATTGTTGTTGGTTCAGGACCATCAGGAGCTATTTCTGCTAAAACTTTAGTTGATGCTAAGGCTAAGGTGCTTTTGCTTGATGTGGGCTATCATGACGATAAATACCAGTATATGGTTCCTGCCAAAAATTATGAGGAAATAAGACAGACTGTAACAGATCAGCATCGTTTCTTTTTAGGTGATAAGATGGAAGCCATACCCAAAACTGGGGTAAAAGTAGGCGCCCAGCTTAGTCCTTCGCGTAAAGCAATGATTAAAAACATTGAAAAACTAATACCCTTATCTTCTAATGATTTTACACCAATGGAGAGCCTAGGTTATGGTGGATTAGGTGCAGGTTGGGGTTTAGGAGCATATGTATATTCTCCTGAAGAATGCAATAGAGCCGGATTAGATTATAACGAAATGAAGGATGCATATCAATATGTCACTGATCATATTGGTGTTTCAGCTGCTAATGATGATATTCGGAAATATGTTTTAGGTGAAACAAAGAATATTCAAGAATCTTTGCAGGCTGATAATGCTAGCTTAAAGATGTTTGATAAATATAATAGGCATAAAAAGTTCTTTGCAAAAAACAATATGTATTTTGGAGCACCTGCTATGGCTATAATTACTAAAGAAATAGCCGACAGAAAAGCTACCTCCTATGAGGATATGGACTTTTATACTGATAATAGCAAATCTGCATATCGACCACAATTTACGATTGATACATTAAAAACAAAATCTAACTTTAAATATATAGATGGTCAGCTTATTATCAGTTTTAAAGAAACAGACTCTATTGTAGAAGTACAAAGCATTGATATTGCTACAAATTCAAAGCGTACTTTTTATTGTAAGAAATTAATTTTAGCAAGTGGTGCATTGGGTACAGCTAGGATTGTAATGAGATCGCAAACATCAATTAATAGGCTTCCTCTTTTGAGCAATCCATACGCATATTTACCTGGCATTCAATGGTCGATGCTTGGCAAAAAGCTTAGCACTCGAAAAACTAGTATGGCCCAAGCCATGATGATTTATGATGAAAATGGTAGAAATGATGATTTAGTCAGCCTTGCATTTTACACTTATCAATCGTTAATGCTATTTCGATTGATTAAAGAATCACCATTGAATTTTGCTGATAATAGAATTATTTTCCAGTATTTACAGAGTGCTTTTGTGATTGCGGGAATTCACCATCCCGATATCCATAGTGAGCATAAGTATTTGTCTTTGGAGAAAAGCGATAATAGTATTACTGGAGATATGCTTAATGCAAAGTACAAACTTAGTGAAGCAGAGAATAGCACTATAAAATCTAGAGAGCGCAAACTCCGACAAGCCATTCAGAAGTTAGGCATTCAACCTATAAAAAGAATAAATCCCGGTGCAGGAAGCAGCATACATTATGGCGGTACTGTTCCTTTTTCACAAAAGGAAAAATTAGGATATCAGAATAATGACGGAAAACTATATGGAACAAAAAACATCTATATTGCAGACAGTTCCGGTTTTACTTTTTTACCTGCAAAGGGAGTAACATTAAGTATTATGGCAAATGCACATCGAGTATGTAAGTCATTAGTGAATTAACCAACTCGTTTGTAAAATTAATAATTTAGGAATTAACAGTAAATATAGAATGAGTAAGAAGATAGTTATAACAGGTGCTAATGGGTTTATTGGCAGTAATCTTACAGAATATTTAGCCAATAAGGGGCATGAAATATATGCTCTTGTACACTATCTATACAAGGCTCCACCAGAGAATATAATATACCGGGCATTTGATTTACATTCCTTTGGTAGCGATGTTATACCCGAAGGAACAGATATAGTAATACATGCAGCATATATTCCATATCGCAAGGGAAGTATGCAAGCGGATATAAATTATAAAGCTACTAAACGCTTATATGATTTGAGTAAAAGAAAAGGAGTAAAACAATTTATTTTCCTTTCAAGCTTATCGGCCCAAGGCGAAGCTTTATCGCATTACGGAAAAAGTAAATTTGCCACAGCAGAATTATTCAATATTGAAAAAGACCTTGTTTTAGAGCCCGGATTAGTATTAGGAAATGGCGGACTTTACAAGCAGATTCGACAAATCATTAACAAAAACAATCTCATTCCTTTAATAGGTGGTGGCAAGCAAAGTTTTCAGAGTATATCCATCACTGATTTGCAATTGATAATAGAGCATAGTATCAATCAGCAAATTAGCGGCAAATTCACCATCGCTGAAAGTGAGCCTATAATTATGAAAGACCTATATTTGGGAATTGCCAAAAACTTAGGAAAGCAAATTAAGTTTATCACACTACCCTATTGGATAACTGATATTATTTTCAATATAATTGATAAATTCAATATTAAATTAGGTGTTAATAAAGAGAACTATCTCGGGCTTAAGCAAATGAAATATCGTAAAGTATGTGACTCTGAGAATGTATTTGGCGTAAGGATAAAAAGTCTGGAAGATAGTCTGGAAGAATTAAATTCTTAGGTATTGTAAAATAATAAATGCTTAGAATTTAACGAAGTTCTTTTGCTTTTTAGCAATTTAATAAATCTGCGTATAGCCACGTTTATACAATGATTTAGTAATGAAGATAAAAAGCAAAAGAACAAGTTAAAAATGAGTAGTTGTTGTTTTACAATACCTTAGGTAAATTTACCTACATAAACTAAAGTGAATAAAGCTTTAGAAATATTCAAAAAAAACTCTATATTTACAGCTTGAAATTTTAACACAAATCAAATAACAATATTATGGGAAAAGGAGACATCAAAACAAGAAGAGGAAAAATTATAAATAGCTCTTATGGTAAACACAGAATGCGTAAAAAAACAGCAGCATATAAGGCGCCTATTGAAGTTGTTAAACCAAAGGCAGAGGAAGTTCCTGTAGTTGTTGAGGAAGTAGCTCCTAAAAAAGCAGCTGTAAAGAAAGCCCCTGCGGCGAAAAAAACTACTGCCAAGAAACCAGCAGCTAAGAAGCCTGTAGCCAAGAAAACTACTACTGCAAAAAAAACTACTACAAAGAAAGCAGCTCCTAAAAAGGCTGAAAAATAACAATATTATTTACACAGACACATATCAAAAGCCTTGGACATTTGTTCGAGGTTTTTTTTTACATTTGCCACATATTAGCTGAGGAATCTAATAATTCTTAGAGGTTTCAAGCCTTCTGAAATTAAGACTTACAATAGATTACCCCTATTAAAACAATTATAAATTATTTACATATTAAATATTTGAATATGAAACTTTTACTTATCAGTAATTCAACAATGGCAGGAGAAGCCTATTTAGGTTGGCCACAAAATTACATTAAAGATTTTCTGAAAACGGATGTAAAGCGCGTACTTTTTATTCCATATGCTGGAGTTAATTTATCAGACAAAGGTTTGGATGCATCATGGGATATTTACGAAAAAAGAGTTGCTGATGTTTATGCCAAATTAGGTTATGAAATATATTCAATTCATAAAGAGAGTGATGCTGTAGCAGCTGTAAATAATGCTGAAGCTATTGCTGTTGGTGGTGGAAATACATTTTTCCTAGTGCATATGATGCATAAAATGGGAGTTATGGATGCCGTTAAGGATAAAGTTTCAAAGGGCGTACCATATATGGGTTGGAGTGCTGGAAGCAATGTTGCTTGTCCTAGCCTCAAAACAACTAACGATATGCCAATTATGGAGCCAGCAAGCTTTGATTGTACTAGCTTAATTCCTTTCCAAATTAATCCGCATTATTTAGATGCACATCCTGAAGGTCATGGTGGAGAAACTCGCCAACAAAGAATTGAAGAGTTTTTAACTGTAAACCAAGATATGTATGTTGTTGGATTACGCGAAGCTTCATTATTAGAAATGAATGGCAACAAAATGGAACTCAAAGGAAAACATCCACTAAGAATATTCAAATATGGGCAAGAGCCTTATGAGGTTCAGATTGGTGAGAGCCTTGACTTTTTATTCTAATTAGTGGCTATAAGAAAGCGCCAACCTCTTCGCTGAAATTGTTTTAACAATCAGTCATTTGCTCCGAATCTCCGGAGTAAACTCCTGACTACTAAAGCTTCATTCATCTTGATTTTGGCGCTTTTTATACACTATAATGATTAATAGGCAGCTTCCTGAAGACACTATTTAATATTTTAAAACCTAATTGATAGAATTGTAACAATACTACTCTAAATTACGTCTCACCTTTGGTGAAAATTATTAAATATAAATTTAAACTAAACTAAACGTTATGAAGATACAGAACTTTATTTATTTGGGAGCACTAGCATTAATTGCTGGATGCGGACAAACAACAAACGAAACGAATACTGAAACAGAAATGAAAAAAGGAGCAGGAATTGATCTCACAAATATGAATACTGAGATTAAAGCAGGTGATGATTTCTTTACCTATGCCAATGGAGGTTGGTTAGAGAAAAACCCAATGCCTGAGGAGTATAGCCGTTATGGTGCTTTTGAAGTGCTTGGCAAAAAGAATCAGGAAGAAATAAAAACTATTGTTGAAGAAATATCAGCAATGGAAAGTGTTGAAAAAGGTAGCCCTGAACAACAAATCCGTGATTTCTATAATGCAGGAATGGATACTATAAGAATTGAGGATTTAGGTATAAAGCCAATAGAGCCACTGCTAAATGAAATCAAAGAACTAACTACAAAAGATGAGCTAATTACTGTTCAAGCTAAGCTTAACTTTATAGGTACATATCCCCTATTTGTAGTATTTAGCTCTCAGGATGATAAAAATAGTACTGAGGTAATAGCAAATATGATGCAAGGAGGATTGGGCTTACCCGATCGCGATTATTATACTCGAGATGATGAGCGCACTAATAATATAAGAGTAGAATATGTTCAACACTTAAACAAGATGTTTGTATTGGCAGCATATAGCGAGACTGAGGCAATAATTATGGCTGATAAAGTTATGGGATTTGAAACAGAGCTTGCCAAAGCATCAATGACTATGCTGGAGCGTCGTGATCCGCACGCAACTTACAATATCTATAATCTAGAGAAACTAAAGGCTGAAATTCCTCAGTATAATTTCGAAGCATATTTCAATGCTTTAAATATTACTCAAACAGAAAAAATTAATATTCGTCAACCTCAGTTTATGGCATCAATGGATAGTTTGTTTGCTGCTACTGATATTGAAACATTAAAGTTTTACTTTTTGTGGAATGTACTGAATAGCAATGCTGACAAACTAAACAAAGATTTCGTTAATCAGAGCTTCTACTTTTATAGCACCGTTCTTTCAGGAGTTGATAAGATGAAGCCAAGATGGAAGAAAATGATATCTTCTACAAACGGAAACTTAGGCGACCCTGTGGGGAAAATTTATGTTGAGAAGTACTTTCCTGCAGAATCGAAAGAGCGCATGGTAGCACTTGTTAGAAACCTTAAATTAGCATTAGGTGAAAGCATCAATAACCTTGATTGGATGAGCCCTGAAACTAAGCTTAAAGCTCAGGAGAAATTAGGCTCTATTAATTTAAAAGTTGGTTATCCTAATGTTTGGAAAGATTATTCTTCAGTTGATATCAATGCTGAAACATATGTACAAAACACATGGAATTGTAGCTCATATTCATATAAGCGCAATCTTGACAAAATAGGTAAGCCAGTTGACCGTGAGGAATGGGGAATGAATCCACAAACTGTAAATGCTTATTATAGCCCAAATATGAACGAGATAGTTTTCCCTGCAGCAATTCTACAGCCTCCATTCTTTGATGCAGAAGCTGATGACGCTGTAAACTATGGTGCTATTGGCGTTGTTATTGGACATGAAATGACTCATGGTTTTGATGACCAAGGACGACTATACGACAAAGATGGAAACCTAAATGAGTGGTGGAATGAAGAAGATGCTGCTAATTTTAAAACTAAAACACAGATTTTAGTTGAACAGTATAATAATTATTCAATCCTTGACAGCCTTCATGTTGATGGAGAGTTAACTTTAGGTGAGAATATTGCTGACAATGGTGGATTATATATTGCCTATGCAGCTTTGCAAATGTCATATGAGCAGAATGGTGAAGCAAGCGATATTGATGGACTTAGTTCCGACCAGCGTTTCCTTATTTCATACGCACAGCTATGGCGTCAGCATATTCGCCCAAAGACACTGATGCGTAGATTACAAGAGGATGTTCACTCACCAGGTGATGCAAGAGTTAATGCCGGTGTAGCTAACTTACCTTGGTGGTATTCTGCTTTTGATGTAAAAGAAGGTGATGCAAATTATATTGCTCCAGAAAATCGTGCTAAGATTTGGTAAGTAGTTAATAAAATTCGCTTGAATCTAAAGATATATTTAAAGCAAGTTGTGCAAGCAACTTGCTTTTTTTTATTAATGAATAGAAAGGGGGCAAGCTAAAAATCTGGGGAATTGTTATCAAAAAGAGTTATTATGTGTAATCGTGAAACTTAGGGGGAGTATTAAATATTCACGATTATAGCAATATAATAATCAACACGATTCCTTAAAAATGATGATTTTTCTTAATTTTCCTTTTTTAGCGTAAAAAAGGGGGGGGGGGAAAACCCGCTAGGCAAGAATTACTAAAAATAACCGAATATTTCTAAAACTAAATATACTACCTCAGTATATAACGGTTATTCTTATAAACAAAATCATCTGTTTCATAATAAACATTTATATTGTTCTGACGTATTAATAAATCATCTATAACAACTTCACCACCTGTTACTAAACCGTTCCTTATTTTAATACGTATTTTCTCATTCTCCTCTATTGGTTGGTAAATAGCTTCAATAAGTCCCCAACCACTGCTATCAACATATTTCACTATCTTAAAGATTGTTTTATTAATACTAGTTACATAATCACCATTATTTCTTTTAATTCTAATTTTTAGACTTGATCGTGGTATTAAGTCTTTATCCATATCCTTCATCCAAAAAGAAATTACTATTGGTTCTATATTATTAAAAAGAGTTGTATCAAATACTATATTATTCTGCTTTGCAGGAAAGCTTTTAACACTTTTATTCCTAATATTATCAGGCACAGTATTACCAAATGATTGAAAAATAAAGGAATTCGACGAATCTGGAATAAAGGAATTAATACTCAGATTATTTACTTCACCAATAATTCCGCTTCTATAATCCATATTTAACTGTACAACAGAATCAATAGGCAATCTATATGCTGTATAACTATCATTATCTTCAATAGGAATACTGTATTTGATAAACCTATTCTCATTATCATTCAATTTCTCATTTTTACAAACAATCAGTAATATATCTTTATTATTATGATAGTCATCGACAATAGAATATCTACTTAATGGCTCAAAATAATACTCTAGGCCTTTCATGGTTTGAGAAATGGATGTTCTACTCATTAAAACTGCATTAATAGGAATACCAGTCTTCCAAGAAATTGTAAATGCTGTTTTTACAGAATTTGAACCATTTGAAATCCAATATACTTCTGACCCAACATGAAAGTACGGAAAAGGTAGAATAGCTTGAAAATCAGAAGATTTGATTTGATTAACCCATTGGTTTTGTGGTAATTTATTCTCAGTATCAAATAATTCAGGAATTTTATTTGTTAACCTAACTTCTCTATTCCTTACATTCAAATACGCATCATAGGACCCCCAAAGTAAGACTACAACTAGTACTATTTTTGAGAGTAGGTTTTTTTTGCTTTTATACCAATTCCAAACCAAATAAAATGCAATAATATTTATTATATAATAGAATAACCAGCTAAATCGGCCCACCGCTCTAAATTGTTTTAATGGCCCTAAGTAATTCATTAACCATTGTAGGTTCCATTGAAATGGATAAGCAAAACTAAAAATCAAAGCAAACAAGCTTGTCCACAATGCTATGTTTAAAAATTTATCCTCAATTAAAACAAAATATTTTTTACTCTTTATATTTTTCACATACTGAATAATAATTAGGATATATACTATAGTTGACACTAAACCTACATAAGCCATACCCTCCCACTTCAAATAAGAAAACTGAAGGAATTTACCATAAGGTTTTCCGATAGGCAGAAAAACAGACTCAGGATAAGCCATCGAAGCAAAGAAACCCCATGGATAGGCTGTGCGATCTGTGGGATAAGCATATGATAAAAGAGAGAATAAAACAAATGGAATAATAATTTGTAATAGTATATGAATCAAACTCTTGTATAGTGGGAATTTATTTTTATCAAAAATCCAAAATAACAATATCATAAAAAAAGACAAGAAGCCTAGAAATGCAAAGAAGTAGGCATGTGTTATTAGGCTAATAAATGATACTATTCCAATAATAATTGAGATATAGTATTTTCCGTTAGAGAATAAAAGATGTAATAAATATAGATACAGAGGAATAAAAAATACATATGATAAACTGAAATGCCCACCCATACGATCCAACTGAGGGCTTAAAAAAACAATAATATTTGCAACAACAACGCTATAAAGTGGAGGGAGTTTTATTCGTTGAAGCAATAAATAAACAATAAAAGCACTAATTACCAATGAGAAAAGCATCATTAAGTTTATAATACTAATAGTGCTATTTTCCATATTCAAACCATAGCCTTTCAGAAATTTAAGAGTATTAGTTATCAAAGGCTGACTATCTGTATAAAATGCAAATTCACCATAGGGGTAGTTCATACATTGAGTACCCAAATATGAAGTATCATATTTGATATGGTAATATGAGCAATAATAGCTTTTTAGTCCGTCACCTCCACTAGAATAAAGATATTCACCAGGCTTTTGCAAAATATTTCCATAAAAAACAGCGATTAATACTGAAGCAATAATAACTGTAGCAAAAGGATATAAAAGTTTCTTCAAAATAGTATATTTACTGAATTATATTAATTATTCTTATATTTATCAGAATCAGACATTATAATATAATGGGGTCTTTTCTTTACTTCATCAAATATATTTCCAATATAATCGGCCATTATGCCTAAAATAAAAAACTGAATACTAAACATTGCACTGATTAATATTACAATTGTAGTATAACCAGCTGTTGGCTGATCTAAGAACCTCATAACAAAAGAATAAACACCAACTATAATACTAAAAAAGGCAAATAGCATACCCACATATATTCCCAGCCTAAGAGGTGCCTTTGATAATGACGAAATAGCTGAGAAAGAAAACACACCTCCTTATAGTTATGAGGCTAGTATAGGAGATCATCCTATCATGCAGATTGCAGGTCCCCTAGATGGTGGTGGAAAGAGTGCTCTTGATAGCGGTTCACAGCAGATTTATGTAC
>JAOZKO010000019.1:0-4095 GCA_029935325.1 Bacteroidales bacterium | reverse complement strand
TGAGAAAGAAAATAATAGTAGTTTAAAAAATGAATATTTACTTTGACCTGCTATTCTTTTGGGAGCTTCAAACTCAATAATAGTTTTAGGGAATCCTACTAATTGAATAAGCCCTCTTAAGAATCGAGTTTGCTCTCTGTAATCATTTCTAATATTATGTGCAACTCTAGAGGATATTAAGAAAAAGTCAGATGCGTTAGGCTCTAGTTTTACTTTCGACATTTTATTTAAAACACTATAGAATAGACTTGATAAAAAGTTTTTTTGAAACCCTCCATCCTTTCTATCCACTCTAACCATATTAATAATATCAAAGCCTTTCTCAAACTTTTCTACCATTTCTTTTATAAGTATTGGAGGATGCTGTAAATCACTATCCATACAAATTAATGCATCTGATTCAGAGCTATCAACACCTGCTAACATTGCTGATTCGTGACCAAAATTTCTTGAAAAACTTAAAACTCTAACATTTGGATTCTCTCTTGAAAAACTGTTTAACAGTTCAAAACTATTATCTTCACTACCATCATTTACAAAGATTATTTGATATGTAATATCAAGATTCTCAATAGACTTCATTAGCTCTTTATAAAAAAGAGGTAATGCCTCAGCCTCATTATAAACTGATACAATAATTGAAAGTTTTAATGTCTTCATTATAATATTGATTTACAGCAAAAGTACATCTTTAAATAACGTAAGGTGTAATAAAATGAAATCTAACAAAAAAATTGCCATCAAAGATTAATCTGATGGCAATTTATAATAAATCAGCTTTTACCTTATATCCACTAATTAACTTCAATAAAGAAAGGCAATCTAGTTTGGAACCCGTCCATATTTTGAATAGATTTCAAATAATTATAGTATTTTACATTATCTCCTAATTCATTTTCGATAATGCTTGCTTTGGCATTTGCTCCAAATTGCTTCATCATCTCCTCAAAAGGATTTGATCGTTTAGGGCGTTCAATTACTTTATAATCTTCTACTCCTGCCATTTCAGCAGCAATTTCAATTGCTCTATCCAATCCACCTAACTCATCCACAAGTCCAATATCTATTGCATTAATTCCACTCCAAACTCTTCCTTGTCCAATTGCATCAACTTCTGCAGTTGTCATTCCTCTACCATCAGCTACATGGCCAATAAATGTATTATAAATATTCACAACCTCAGTCTGAATAGCTTTGTGTTGATATGGAGTAAGTGGCTTCATTGTTCCAACTATACTATTTGCATTTGTACTAACTTCATCAGTAGTTATTCCTAACTTCTCACTCATAAATTTCTCTAAATTAGGAATCATACCAAACACACCAATAGAACCTGTTAGAGTATTTGGTTGCGCAACAATCTTATCTGCCATACAAGCAATATAATATCCACCTGATGCAGCATAATCGCCCATGGAAACTACCAATGGCTTTGCATCTTTTGCAAGTACTAATTCTCTCCACATTACTTCAGAAGCTAATGCGCTACCTCCAGGACTATTAACTCTAAGAACAATAGCTTTAATAGTTGAATCTTTACGAGCTTTAGCAACAGCCTTAGCTATTCTTTCTGAACCAATAACTTCATCATTTCCTTCTCCACTTTGAATTTCACCAACGGCATATATTACAGCAATTTTTTTCTTTGCAGTAATCTTCTTTGGGCTTAATGTACTTGAGTAATCACTCAGTGACATGCAGTTAAGGTCTTTCTCCTTTTTAACTTCCATCTTTTCCATCAGTGCTTCTTTAACCTGATCGTAATAAGCTAACTCATCTACAATAGTAAGGGATTTTGCTTTTTCAGGATTACTAGCCCAAAGGCTATCTGCAATTTGATTGAAATCAGAAACTGAGATATTTCTGCTTTTACTTATTTGCTGAACCATATTATCCCAGATAGAACCAAGAAAAACTTTCATTTGCTCACGATTAGCTTCACTCATTTTATCATACATAAAAGGCTCAACAGCACTTTTGAATTTATTATTAGGTCCACGGATAATTTGCATATCTACACCTAATTTGTCTAGCGAATTTTTGAAGAACATTAACTGAGCTCCAAGTCCTTTTATTTCAACAGCTCCAGCAGGATTTACAAAAATCTTATTAGAAACTGAGGCTATATAATATGACCTCTGAGTATAATACTCGCTATAAGCATATATAAATTTACCTGATGATTGAAAGTCAACTAAAGCTGTTCTTAAAGCTTCAAGAGTAGCCAAACCACCCGAGCCTATTGATGCTCCATCAAGATATATTCCCTTGATATTGTCGTCTTCCTTAGCTGCTGAAATTGCCGCTAATATTTTATTTAATCCTTTAATATCACTATCTCCACTACCTAAAAACCCAAATTTAGCAAGTGGATTTAGTGGCTCGCGATCTATCATTCCTGAGCTAAGCTTAACCTTTAAAACAGTATTTTCCTTAACTTGAATTACTTCCTCGCTTGAGGAGCTTATTCCGATGGTGATAAAAACAATTAAAACTACCACAAAGAAAGTAATTATACTTCCAACGACAGTAGCAAATGTGTATTTCAAAAAATTTTTCATAACAATTAATTAATGATTAGTATTGATTCAACTTCCAAAATATGTGGACGTAGTAGTGGCGGTAAAGTTACAGATTTTTTCAAAATAACAAAGCAAATAACACTATTTAATTTCAGAGCAAACTCATACTTTGTTTGATTTACGTTTCAGGTGACTGTAAAATACTAGCCTTCAGCAATCCACAAATTATACGGATTTACACGAATTGTATTCCACAAATATGCAGCTTTGCTGCATATTTGTGGAAATTCGTGTAATTCATGGATAGCTATATCTTTAAGCTCAACGAAAAGAAAAATAAATAGTTCAGAAAATAAAGTGTACTGCTGCACTGCTATTTAATTATTCCACTAATTGTAAGTTCTAAATCGCCTAATAAGAAAGAAGCTTTAGATTTATTCCATATAGCAATATGTATAATGTCATCGTGGCTCATAGGCCTCTGTAAATTAAAGCGATATGTGTCTTTTCTACTTTTATTTATGTCAGTAGGAATTCCATTTATTTTAATACCCCGATAATAATACACTTCGTGATTTGAATCCATATAAGATATTATCCAAAAAACACTATTAAGATTGCCTTCAATTAGTTTAGTTGTATTGGATAATTCTAAATATGCTTCCCTATAATTATAAAATAGTTTGGCAGGCAATTTAAAACTTAGCCCAAACTCATTATCAGAATTGAAAGAAAGATAATTGCTTTTTTTATCATTTATAATAGGTACACCTACATAAAGGTGCTCATTATTATCATTATTGGAAAAATCAATAATACCATAATATATTTCTTGAAGAGGATTAGTATGATAAGAAACTACATCATCATTACCACCAAGAATATTAACATAATCATCAGAGTATTTACCAAATATATAAGCATACTTCTCGGCAGTCATATCGAAGCGATGCATAATACGGTAATGATATTGATAGGTTTGCAAGCCATTAAGCACTATAAATAATGCACTTATTATCACAATAACTCTTTGTGTTAAAATTTTCAAATCCTGCATTCCCAAAGCAAATAATAAAGCTATAATACTCATATAATCAATCATTACCCTACTTCCATAACTATCTCCATAATACCAATTCCACCATGAAGATAAAAAGTAAAAGAGAAATAGAGCAAAGCCCAATGCATAAGAGAGTTTGTATTTGTATTTACGCATAGCTAAAACATAAACAAATAGGGAAATAAAAACAAAAGGAGTATAAATAAACAATCCTTTACGAAAACTAAACAGGAATTTATACAACTCAGGATTAAGGAAATAAAAGCCTTCATTACTATATGACCAGACAATAAAATCACCAGTTTGGGCATACCAAGCTAAAAGCTGTATTGAGCCTAAACACAATAATATAAGTGCACTTAATACATTGGTAGGAAAGGAAATAATAAGCTTCTTTTTCGTTTTCCAAAACTCAGTAAATGATGGGAATAGTATAGGCAACGCTAATATTATCAATATATTTACTGGTCGGATAAGAAGCATTAATCCCAATACCAAAGCTAATAGAAGTGT
>JAOZKO010000176.1:3732-5958 GCA_029935325.1 Bacteroidales bacterium | reverse complement strand
CTGTTAGTGTTGATGTAGCGCATCAAAAAGCAACGCAGACATAGCATTAGTTATGGTGAAATCCTTTAGGATTCGACATCACCAATTAACATTAACTTTATGTCAATAGGTTTTTGATAGCATTCTCAACAATGATAGGCAGTTGGGGTTTGTAGTAGAAATACCTTTGCAGATTTAAGGTATATTTGCAGCCGATAAATTTGAAACATTATTGAAATAGTTAATTATAGAATACAGAACAATGGAAGACAATATTATATGCAATTGCATGGATGTGAGTGAGCATGAAATAGTATTTACAATAAAGAATAATGAAGATGTAAACTTGCAGGATATAATGGACATTACTGGCGCAGGAACAGGATGTGGATCATGTGTTGGAGATATTGAAGAAATTCTTGAGCGAGAATTAAAGAAATAATATTAGTTCAACAATCAAAAAAATGTATATTTTAGCTATTTAAATAAAGGCGTTAAATCTTAATCTTATTACCTTATTATAGATGGCAATAATTAGTTCTGTAGCCTCATGGCTTCTTAAAAAGCGATTACACCAAATTGATTTATTTGTAGAATATCCCTATGATGTTCAGCACGAGCTATTTCAGTCCTTAATTTATCAGGCGCAAGAAACAGAATGGGGCATTAAGCATTCTTATGATAAAATAAGTAGTCTCAAAGAATTCCAATCAAGAGTTCCCATAAGTACTTATGAGGATATAGAGCCTTACGTGCAGCGCCTGATGAAAGGTGAGCATAATTTATTATGGCCTTCAGAAACTAAATGGTTTGCAAAATCTTCAGGAACTACTTCTTCTAAAAGTAAATTTATTCCAGTAACGGAGGACAGCTTAAACGATTGTCACTATAAAGGTGGTAAGGATATGATGGCTCTCTATATGCATAAACATCCTGATTCTGAATTTTTAAGTGGTAAAACTATCGCCGTTGCGGGAAGTACAAAATTGACCGAGAATTCAGACTCATATGTAGGTGATTTATCTGCAATATTAATGAGTAACCTTCCGCTTTGGGCTCAGTTTACAAAGTCTCCAAATTTATCAATTACATTAATGGATGATTGGTCAAAGAAGGTGGACTTGATAGTAGATAATACTATTTATGAAGATATTAGAGCAGTGTCAGGTGTGCCATCATGGATGCTGGTAATTTTACAAAGGGTACTAGATGTTAGTGGTAAATCAAATATAAAGGAAGTATGGCCTGATTTTGAATTAGTAGTACATGGTGGAGTTAATTTTTCACCATATGTTGAGCGCTTTCATCAAATTATTGGTGAGAAAATAAATTATCAAGAAGTATATAATGCTTCTGAGGGTTTCTTTGCAATTCAAGATTCATGGGAAAGTGATGATCTATTATTGATGCTGGATTATGGAATATTTTATGAGTTTATGCCAGTTTCGGAACTTGGAAAATCAAATCCTACAGTGATTGGCTTGGCGGATGTTGAGCTAAATAAAAACTATGCTATTATAATTTCTACAAATGCTGGATTGTGGCGATATATGATTGGAGATACTGTTACTTTTACTTGCTTAAGCCCATTTCGGATTAAGATAAGCGGTAGAACAAAAAGTTTTATAAATGTAGTAGGAGAGGAGCTTATAGTAGAGAATGCCGAATATGCAATTCAGCATGCCTGTGATAAAACGGGTGCTGTAATTGAGGAATATACTGCTGCGCCACTTATGTTGAATAATGGAAAAATCATAGTTCATGAATGGTTGATTGAGTTTACTAAAGAGCCTTCCGACTTGACTTTCTTTTCGGAATTACTGGATAATACTTTGAAGTCAAGGAATTCGGATTATGAAGCTAAAAGATTTCAAAATATGGTATTAGGATTTCCGTTGGTACATAGCGTGCCTCGATTTACGTTTATAAAATGGCTGCAATCTAAAGGAAAAGTTGGTGGTCAATATAAAGTACCAAGGCTTTTTAATGATAAGTCTGTTACCGATGAAATAAAAGCAATAGTTCAGCAAGAGTTTGATGATTATGAGTTTAATGGAATTAAAGAAGCTGAGCATAGAAATGTAAAGTCATCAACGTATGAAATTAAATAGTATTAACTAATGATTACTAGAATAGCTTTTCTTTTGGTTTTTATATGGGCTCTTCCTTTTTCAATTGAGAATAAGGAAGCTTTTCCTATTAGTATCGATTTTTTTGAAGTAGATGTTATTGGGAATTTGTATTTTG
>JAOZKO010000176.1:0-3722 GCA_029935325.1 Bacteroidales bacterium | reverse complement strand
ATTACAATCTCTATCGGTATCAATCCTTTTCCCTATTTTGCAAAAGATGCTGAAATACGAAAATATAATTCCAATGGAGAACTGCTTAATACATATAGCGACCTAAGTTACGGTAGTGTAACAACATTGGATGTTAGCGATGCTATGAATATTTTGGTTTACTATCGTGATTTTAATAAAATTGTGATGCTAGATAATAAGCTAAGTATTAAGAATAGCCCAATTGATTTAATTGATTTGGGATATGCAGAAACTAATTTTGCATGTTTGTCATATAATAATGGCATATGGATATTTGATCCTGTGGGACAGGAGCTTCTACGGTTTAATCAATTATTAGAAAATACTGATAGAACAGGAAACCTTAGTTCCCTAACAAGTTATAGCCTTAATCCAGTTCAAATAATTGAGCGTGATAACCAGCTAGTTTTACGAGATAATGAAAATGGGATATTTGTTTTCGATAGATACGGAGGATATATTCGTAGGCTACCGTTTTTTAATTTCGATGACCTATTTATAAGGAGTAATTCGTGGCAGATGTTACGAAATGATACTAATTTTATATTTAATCCAATTACTCTGAATATGGATACAATTCCACTACCATATTCACAAGTTGCAGAGTTTAGAATAAATGATAATGCCTATTATATCCGCTTTAAGGATAAGTCATTTGTGCGTAAACTTGTGAAGTAATTGGTATGCATTATCAGCGATTATTAACAAGCTTTTGGTTTTCTATTGAATTATTCAAAAGAAAATAAAAGTCTCTGATATACAAGCACAAGACAATTAAATGCGTTTTTCATAAAAATAGAACTTCAACTATCAAAGAATTATTTTATTTTTGTGCTTTCGCAAATCATAAATAGAACAATAAATTCACAGAGAAGATGCATATTGCAATAGCAGGAAATATCGGCGCAGGTAAGACGACTCTTACAAAATTATTATCAAAACATTTCAAATGGAAAGCTCATTACGAGGATGTTGAAACAAACCCTTACCTTAATAGCTTTTATGAAGATATGCAACGATGGTCTTTTAACCTTCAGATATTTTTTCTAAACAGTCGTTTTAGGCAAGTTGTTGAAATCCGTAAAAGCGGAAAAACGGTAATTCAGGACAGAACAATATACGAAGATGCATACATTTTTGCGCCAAACTTGCATGAGATGGGTTTGATGCCATCAAGAGATTTTGAGAATTATTCCACACTATTTGAGCTAATGAGCTCCTTTATTCAGCCACCAGATTTGCTAATATATCTGCGTTCATCAGTGCCTAATTTGGTAAAGCAAATCCAGATGAGAGGTCGTGATTATGAGAGCTCAATTCGACTTGATTACCTTAAGAGCTTAAATGATCGTTACGATGATTGGACCAAGAAATATACTGCTGGTAAAATATTAATAATTGATGTTGATAACCTAGACTTTATTAATAATCCAGAGGATCTTGGGATGATTATCGAAAAGATTAATGGTGAAATACACGGATTATTCTAGTTTTATTCCTTTAATCAAATTGTAAAAGCAGAAACTAAAATTTAATTCATAACCTTAATAGATGTCGATACTAGCAGTAATTCCAGCACGATATGATTCTTCCCGATTCCCGGGTAAGCCTCTTGCTGATATTGGTGGTAAATCAATGATACAAAGAGTTTATGAGCAGGCGAAAAGTGTAGATATATTGGATAGAGTAATTATTGCAACTGATGATAGCAGAATTTTTGAGCATGCTCAAAAATTAGGTGCAGAGGTAATGATGACATCTACTAAACATATAAATGGAACAGAACGTATTGCTGAGGTAGTTCGTAATTTGAATCAAGAATTCGATGCTGTAATAAATATTCAAGGTGATGAGCCTTTTATTCAGCCAAAGCAAATAGCATTACTATGTGATATTATTGAAAGTAGTGATTCTCCTATTGCATCATTATGTAAAGAGATTATAGATGATCAAGAAATAGAGTCGCCAAATACTGTAAAAGTAGTAATGAATAAAGAGCAGAAGGCATTATACTTCTCCCGATTTCCAATTCCTTTTCGTAGAAATAAAGAAAGTATAAAGCCATATTATAAGCATATTGGAATGTATGCTTTTAAATCGAAATTGCTAAATAAACTTATAGAATTACCAGTTTCGCAACTAGAACTTGCAGAATCTTTGGAGCAGTTAAGGTGGTTAGATTCAGGATTCTCTATAGCTATGGGTATTACAGATTGTGATAGCATAGGAATTGATACACCAGAAGATCTTATAAAAGCATTAGATAAGTTATGATGGATTTAAGCTTATATATTAGTAAATTATTATTTGATAATTCAAGGGTTGAAATTCCTGGCTTGGGGATTTTTGAATCTAAAATTATTGATGCATACCATCACCCAGTAAGCCATGAGTTTACTCCAAAATCCAGAAAGATAAGTTTTGCGAAAGATACAAATGCAAAGGATTCTACTTTGGTAAACTACCTTAATGCTGAGGATGGCGAACAACTTATTACATCATTTGTTAATGAAGTTAATAAGTCGCTGGAAGAAAATAAAGAGTTTTATTTTAAAAATATAGGCTGGTTAAAAGTTCACTCAACTGGTAGTTTGGTGTTTGAACAAGAAGAAGATTTTAATTATGAGAAATCATTCTTTGGATTAGAAACCTTTAGCCAAGAGCCAATTAAAATAAAAGAAGAAGTTAAAACTAAAGCCTTGCCAATGCTTGAAGCTACTCCTGAGAGTGTGAGAAGCATGACTTGGATATGGTGGCTTGTGGGAGTAAGCGTAGCTGCTTCAATTGTGGTTACTATAATAATGAATTGGGAATTAATCTCTAAACCTGAACCTAAGCAAATAGCTCAACAGGAAAGTGTTCAAGAAACAAATCCAATAGAAGAAAATGAGTCGGCTGACATAGAAGGTGAAAGTACAAATAAAGAAAGCCAAGCTGTTGTAGTTGAAGGTTATACCGATAGCATTGAGAGTGATACTATGGTTGCGGAAGAATTAGCAGAAGTAGAATCTATTGAGGAAAGTGAGCCCGAGCAAGTTCAGGAGGAAATTCCAATAGTTGTAGAGCCAACTCAAGGAAATAAGAAGTATTATGTGATAGCAGGATGCTTTCGCTCAAATAATAAAGCTCAAGATTATTTGAGTGGAATAAAAGATAAAGGCTATAGCGATGCTAGTATTGAAGGAAAAACTCCTAAGGGTTTGATTCGTGTTTGTTATGGCGGATTTGAAACCAGAGCTCAAGCAAAAGTATTTTTAAATGAAGTATCGGAGAAGGAAAATAAAAATCTTTGGATACAGAAAATCAACGATTAAGTATTATTATGAGTTCAAAGAATAAGCTAAAAAAATTCAATGATAATCAGGGATATCCCAATATGTTTCAGCCAAACTACGATGACGTAAAAGATGGTTATATGATGCAGGGAAAGTGGGGTGCTGATTTTTTTAAAAACACAAACCCAATTACCTTAGAAGTTGGTTGTGGAAAAGGAGAATATACAGTAGGACTGGCAGCAAATTACCCTCAAAGGAATTTCATAGGAATGGATATTAAGGGCGCAAGAATGTGGCGCGGTTGCAAAACTTCCAATGAAAATAATATGAATAATGTAGCATTTGTTCGAAATTATGTGCAAATGGTAAGTAAGATATTTGGTAAGCAAGAGATTGATGAACTCTGGATAACCTTTCCCGATCCAC
>JAOZKO010000175.1 GCA_029935325.1 Bacteroidales bacterium | reverse complement strand
CGCTTGGCAAGATATGCAGCATTGTAACTGTGCTGCTTCATACGAATTGGTAGTGTATAAAGATTCTTCTGAATATTACTAGCACGGAAGGAATCTAATACACCTCCAAGTAACATGCTTGAACCAGTATTCAAATCTATAAGGCTATTAATAAACTCCTCACTTGCACAAATTGCACCTGCAGTAGTGTCATTCTTTCCGTTTATAAATTTAGTCATTGAATAAACAATAATGTCTGCTCCCAATTCAGCAGGAGAGAATATTAACGGAGTAAACGTATTGTCTACAACCAATAAAATACCCTTAGGCTTACATATAGATGATAAGGTAGGGATATCAGCAACTTGCAACATCGGGTTATTCAATGCTTCGGTATAAACCATTTTAGTATTTGGCGTAATAGCATCTTTTACTTCATCAATATTTGTAGTGTCAATAAAGCTAACTTGAATATTGAACTTTGGCAAATAATATTTTAGAAAAGCGTAAGAACCACCATAAATTGTTCTTGATGCAATAATGTGATCACCAGAACTGCAAATTTGCATAATGGTATTGGTTATTGCTGCCATTCCTGAGCCAGTTACCCAAGCAGCTTCTGTATTTTCCATAGCAGCTAATGCTTTGGCTAATGAGAAAGTACTTGGATTCCAATGTCTGGAATATAGGAATGCGCCTTCTAACTCACCGTTAAAACACGCTGTCATATCTTCTCCACTGTCAAAAGCGAATGTCGCGGAATCATTAACAGCTTGATTCACTCCATTAGAACTTCCTAATGCGTGAACCTTTTCTAATGCGGTTGCTGGATTGAATTTCATATCTTAAGTTTTAAATTTAAATATGTTAACAAAAGTATTAAAAATATGCTTTATTATTAGTAGAATACTTTATATATTAAGAATAATATAGTAAATATGTCAAAATCAGTATGATTATTTAATAATTTGCTATTTGTTGCTTGAAATACTACAATATATCAACAAAGCAAATTTATTTTAGCATATAAAATTGTCTAAATTTGCCAAATTATAATATGATAACTATGGATTTTGATATAATAATTATAGGAAGTGGCCCTGGTGGTTATGTGGCTGCTATAAGAGCTTCACAATTAGGAAAAAAGGTTGCAGTTGTAGAGCGAGCCGAAGTGGGAGGAATTTGCCTTAATTGGGGATGTATCCCAACAAAGGCATTATTAAAGAGTGCACAAGTATATAATTATATGAAGCATTCTGAAAATTATGGAGTAAAAGTAGAAGGAGAAATATTGGCCGATTTTCAAGCAATGGTAGAAAGAAGTAGGGGAGTTGCAGCAAATATGAGTAAGGGAGTTCAGTTTTTATTTAAAAAACATGGAATAGAACTTATTAAAGCAGAAGCAAGTTTGGAGGAAGCCCATAAGGTTAATTTGAAATTTGCAGATGCTGAATCGAGAACAATAACTGCTGATAATATAATTTTAGCAACTGGTGCAAGAGCTCGTGAATTGCCTAATCTTAAAATTGATGGTAAGAAAATTATCGGTTATAGGCAAGCAATGACAATGGAAAAACAACCAGAGAGTATGGTAGTTGTTGGTTCAGGCGCAATAGGATCTGAGTTTGCATATTTCTATCACAGTATTGGTACTCAGGTTACTTTAGTGGAATATCTACCTACGATTATTCCTCTTGAGGATGAAGATGCTTCTAAGAATTTGGCAAGAGCATTCAAAAAGATGAAGATGAAAGTAAAAACATCATCGACTGTTACTAATGTTGATGTTAGTGGCGAGAAATGTGTTGTTTCTATTGAATCAAAAAAAGGAGTTGAAACTATTGAGGTAGATGTGGTTTTATCTGCTGTGGGAGTTCAAACTAATTTGGAAGGACTTGGCCTTGATAATATAGGTATTGAGAACGAGAATGGAAAAATCATTGTTGATGATTATTATAAAACAAACATAGAGGGTGTATATGCAATTGGTGATATTGTACATGGTCCAGCCTTAGCACATGTGGCTTCTCGTGAGGGAATTATTTGTGTTGAGAAAATTGCTGGTCACGAGGTGGAAGCAATGAATTATAATAATATACCCGCATGTACATATACTAGCCCAGAGGTGGCAAGCGTTGGCTTAACCGAAGCTCAGGCTATTGATCAAGGCTACGAATTGCGCATTGGAAAATTTCCATTTAAAGCAAGTGGAAAAGCTACTGCTGGTGGAAATACAGAGGGCTTTGTAAAGGTAGTTTTTGATGCAAAAACTGATTTGTGGCTTGGTTGCAGTATGGTTGGTGACAACGTTACTGAAATGATTTCTGAAGCTGTAGTTGCTCGTAGAATGAATGTGAAAGGTATGGACATAATTAATGCCGTTCATCCACATCCTACAATGAGCGAAGCAGTGATGGAAGCTGTATCAGCAGCTTATGGTGAAGCTATTCATATTATCTAAATTTTTATTAATGTCTAGAATTTTAATTATAACTAATCGACTAGTTGTTGGTGGACCGAGTATCCATTTGCAGCATATTGTCAATTATTTTAATTCTAAGCATGAGCTTTTATTGGTCTATGGACAAGCCGAAAAAGGCGAATCTTCAATGGAAGATATATTTAGCAAAATGGGTGTTGAGATGAAAAAGATCAACTCCATGAGAAGAAGTGTAAACCCAATAAATGATTATAAATTTGCAAAAGAACTTGGACAAATAATAAAGGGATTTAATCCTGACATTGTTCATACTCATACATCTAAGCCTGGTTTTATTGGTCGTATTATTGCTTCACAACAGAATATAAAAAGAGTAATACATACTTATCACGGTCTAGTTTTTAAAGGATATTTTTCGAGTATTCTTTCATCAATTTTAGTTAAGATTGACAGAAACTTGGCGAATAAAACTCACCATATTATTGCACTATCTGAAACTCAAAAGCAGGAAATTATTGATAAGTATAAAATCGGCAATAATGCGAAGGTTATGGTTATTCCTTTGGCAATATCTTCTGATTTTTCAGATTTTACTTCAGAAAATGCCCTTGAGTTTAGGGAGATGTGGAAAATACAGAATGATACTTTACTAATAGCGCAGGTAGGAAGATTGACTGATATAAAAGGTAATTCTTTAATGATTGATGTATTTAAGGATAATAAGAAAAAGCATGATCAAAAAATTGTATTGTTTATGGTTGGTGATGGTGAGCTTAAACAGAATCTTATTGAGCAAGCGCAGTCCTTACATCTAAAAGTTGCAATCGAAGAGCCCGTTGAAGGAGCAGATGTTGTTTTTACATCTTGGTGCCATCGCTTGAAAGAACTCTATTCTGCGATGGATTTACTAGTATTAACTTCAAAAAGTGAAGGTACTCCATTAAGTATTATCGAAGCTCAGGTTTCGGGAACAGCAGTGCTAGCGCCTAATATTGGTGGTATAAAGGATATGGTTATTGATGGCAAAACGGCTTTATTATATTCTAATGTAGCTGAATTTGAGTCAATACTTTCAGAATTAATTGTAGAAAAACAGAAAATATTTGAAATGGGAGATAATGCTGCTAACTTTGCAGCTTCACAGTATAGTTTAAAACGGATGCTGAATTCTTATGAAAATCTTTATAATTTATAATAAATGGAAATAATTGAAACTAAAATAGAAGGATTGTTAATTATTAAACCACAAGTGTTTAATGATGAGAGAGGTTATTTCTTCGAGTCCTTTAATGAAGATAAGTTTAAAGATTTAGGTTTGGCAAGTGCTTTTGTTCAGGATAATGAATCAAAATCTCAGATGAATGTTTTGCGTGGACTGCATTTTCAAAAGCCACCTTTTGCACAAGGAAAGCTAGTTAGAGTGATTAAAGGTAGCGTTCTGGATGTGGCAGTTGATTTACGACCCGATTCACCTACATATGGTCAATGGGAGGCAGTAGAGCTAACAGAAGAAAATAAACTAATGTATTGGATTCCACCTGGTTTTGCTCATGGTTTTGTTACTTTAGAGGATGACACTATCTTTTCATATAAATGTACCAATGTATATAATAAGGAAAGTGAAGGAAGTATCCAATGGAATGATGCAGATTTATGTATTGATTGGAAAATTGAAAATCCTATCCTTTCTGAAAAAGATTTGGTTTCTCCTGGTTTTGATGGTTTTGTTAGCCCGTTTTAATAATAAAACTCAGGAAATACGTGGTTTCTCGCAAAGGTGCAAAGGATAGATAATGAGTGTATTAAGCGTTACTATATATGGTTATAATAAATGATCATTATATCAACGAAACATCAAGGAGCTATTGAATAGAATATATATATATTGATTAAGGCAACATATTAATTACTACCAAAAAACTAAAATCTAAGCCAAAACTACAATCTTAATAATACGTTAATAACCTAGTGAAAATAGGTATCTTGCGCTGTATAAAAGCACTAGGTATTTTGTAACTTTGTTCCCTAATTATCGTAGATGGTATGGATATGCAGATTATCATCTTTTTTTTATTAATTGAATATTAATTGCTTATACTTATTTTTTAAAATAGTTAATTATAGCAATGTATTCTTTATTTTGTGAACAGAAATGAAGCAGCGAGTAAAGATATTATTAGGTTTATTGTTTGGTGTTATTTATACTACCAACGCCTATACTCAAACAGCCTCCTTTAATTATACGACTTCAACGGGTTCAATTGGGACAACATATAGTTGGATTGATTGTTCAGGTGGAACTGAAATTGAAGATGCTGACTGGACAACAACTGGTTCATACGATGCATATGATGAAGGCTATTATAATGTTGCATTTCCTTTTTCATTTAGCTTTTATGATGATGATTATACTACAGCAAATGATATTAGTATTTGCACAAATGGATTTATTAGATTGGACGGAACCGCTAATGATGATTATCTCGCTGCTGAAGCATATACTCTTAATTCAGGTGGTACTTCATTAGGGCAAATAATTAGCATGGGTGTTTGGGATTGTAGTACAGGGGATGCTAATACGCATGTATATTATAAAACTACCGGTAGCTCACCAAATAGGGTTTTTACTATTGAATATCAGGACCTTGAAATTGATTACGACGATGGCAAATATGTGGATATAGAAGTTAGCTTTTATGAAACTTCTAATAAGGTTGTTATATTGATGGGTAGTGAAAATGTTACTAAAAACTCAGCTGATATAGGTATTCATAGTGGCGTGACCTCCTATTTCGATTTTTGGCAATATGTACATAATGGTACAAATAATAGATGGATAGAATATACGGTTCCTGCTAAATCACTTACAAGTATTACCTATAATCAGGCTTCAACAGATGATGTTACTCCAGGGCAAACTAATGCAGAAATACTAAGGTTAGATTTTGATATATCAGGAGGAACAGGAACATTAAATCTTAATTCTATTCAGATATCAGCAGTAAATTCGGTTGATGCAGATATAGCTTCTTCAGGAGTAAAACTATACAGAACATCTACTACTATATTTTCAACTGCAAATCAATTAGGAACTGCACAATCATTATCAAGTAGCTTAGCTACATTCTCAAGCTTAAGTTATGATTTGCCAAAAGGAAAAACCTATGTGTGGGTAGTATATGATATAGCAAGTGGAGCAACAAAGAATAATACTGTTGATGTATCAATAGGTGCTGGACATATTAATGTTAATGGAACGACTTACCCAGCATCTAGGGAATCCCCAAGTGGTAGCAGAAAAATAGATTATATTGAATGGGATGGAAGCTCTAGTACTGACTGGACCGTTGGTGCAAACTGGTCAGGAGGAAGTGTGCCAACTTCTAGCAACAATATTATTATACCTTCCTCTCCTGCCAACCAGCCATTATTGTCAAATGGTAAAACAGGTACTTGTGCTTCTATTACAATTAATTCTTCAGCAAGCGTTACCACATCTGGAACAGGAAGATTAAATGTTTATGGTGATTTTACAAATAA
>JAOZKO010000174.1 GCA_029935325.1 Bacteroidales bacterium | reverse complement strand
TTTTGTGTTTATAAAATTATATTTGTGCATTCGTGGCTTTTTAATAAGTATGAGTATTTGCCCTGTCTCTTTGAAATATTTAGCAGACAACTACATCAAAATTACTTGTTTTAAAACTACCCCATTCTCATTAACCAAACGCAAATAGTAAATACCTTTATTATACTTTGATAAGTCAAGTTTGTAGTTTTTCTGATTAATATTTTCCTTCTTTAGTAGTAACTTTCCTTCAGCATTTATAAGAAGTAATTTATAATTAATCGACTGAGGTTTTATTGACTCTATATTTATTATGCCCTTTGAAGGAATTGGAAAAACATTAAAGAATGAGTTAATATTTATAGAGGATATTGAGTTAATAAGGATTGACATACTTAATACAGACGTATCGCTCTTACATCCATAATTATTTAACGCATAAGACATTATAGAACCTACACCATTAGAATCCCATTTTACCATTACTGTATTTGCCGATGGCGTACTCAATATGTTTGCATTGTTTGCAGACCAATTATAACTAACAGAACTATTTAAAGGTGCTGTATAAACATAGGATTGAAATTCAACAGGCAAGGTATCGCCAAGTATATTAAATGAACTTGGTTTTGGAACAAGGTGAAGGCTTAGATTTACTATACTATCACAGCCTGATGATGCATTATTCTGTGCAATATACGATCCCGTATTAGAGTAATATACACCAAACAAACCTAAGCTATCTCCTGAACAGATTGTATCATCCATATAACTATATGATGCTCCATTACAAATTGGAAGCACCATAGTTTGTGAAAGCCCTGACACTTGCAAGCCATTATCAATTGCTTGAACATTAATATATGCGGTATCACCTATATTAAAGCTAGAAGTAGGAATAGAGAAGCTATTAGAAAAACCTACATTACCAATTTCAGCAGTTTTATGAAAATCATTGGTCATAATAGTATTTGCTGACATAATATTTGTCTGCCCTTGGCTAGTACCAATATTCAGATTATAAGATATGCTTGTAGTAGGAGTCTGCGTATCTGAAGATTGGTTCCATCCAATATCGAGAATATTCCCACTTACACTAGCAACTAGTTGAGATGGAATGCTAGGAGCTACATTAGCTTGGTTTAAACAATTTTTATACAATATAGAGTATGATGAATTAAAGTCTAACCCACCTTGAAAAAGGAAATCTAGATCACCATCATTATCGTAATCAGCTGATGTCATATACACTCTTATTAAAGACTTATAGCTTAAGGTTTCTCTTACAAAATAACCTCCATTTCCATCATTCTGGTATAACATAGTTATGTAAGGTGTATATAAAGCTTTACCTGAATAAATAATATCTAATAGTCCATCGCTATTAAAATCAATCCACTCTATACTTCCAAACTTACTTGTGATAAGCTGTACAATGGAAAAGGTGTTATTTCCATTGTTTTTGTAAAACCTTGTTGAGCCAGAATTATACATTGTACTTGTACTTCCCGAACTTAGGATATCGAGTAAACCATCATTATTATAGTCGCCCCATTTAAGGCTTGCGTATTGCATACCATATATCTGTGCAGAAGTCTGATCAGTAAAAGTATTATTACCATTATTCTTATATAATTTTGCAGCTAATGTGCCTTGCGCTGTATAACCAGTTATCAATAGATCATCAAAACCATCATTATTATAATCACCCCAATCCATACTGCTTCTCTTAAGACCAATAATTTGAATTCCTGATTGGAGAGCAAAACTGTTATTTCCGTTATTCTTATATATTTGAGTATAGTTTACTGTTCCATTTTTACCCATAATTGCAATATCAATAAGTCCATCATTATTATAATCAATCCATTGACAATCACCATAGGATAAGTCTAATAGCTGTATTGATGTTTGCTCAACAAAATTTCCATTTCCATTATTCCTATAAACTTTTGATTTTTCTCCAGCAGCCGTTTGACCAGTGATTAGAATATCTAAAAAGCCATCATTATCATAATCACCCCAATCGAGTCCTCCTCTAGTTGCTGCCATAATTGAAATAGCAGTTTGCTCAGTAAAATTATTATTGCCTTCATTTTTGTAAACAAAAGTAGCATAACTACCTGAGCTTATATAACCCATAGTAATAAAATCTAGATCTCCATCATTATCATAATCACCCCAATCGGTTTTACCACCGGTAAGTCCTTGTATATTGATTTGAATTTGATTTGAAAAAACAGAATCTACTCTATAAATAGTAATCTGATCAATAGCAATATAACCCTCTGTTGAATTAACTGTTAAGGTATAAGATACTGTATCGAGACAGGTAAACACTGGATTTAAAAGACTTGTATCACTAACACCAATAGAAGGCGACCAATGATAACTCAGGCTACCGCTTCCGGCATAGGAAACAACTGGATTTAACTGAAAAGTATTATTAAAGCTTATAATTGTATCATCAGGTAATTTCACCATTAAATTAATTACTGACAATTGTTCTTGCGACATGGCCGAAGTTAAATATGCGTTATCAACAGACTGTACTGACCAATATATACTATCACCTAAGCTCACTTCTCGAGTAATTAAAAAGGTGGTATCAAGCTGCACATTTCCCATGCCAGGCATAAGTTTTCTCTGATTATAATTATTTATCTCTGGAGATTTCATATCCACCATTCCAGTTTGACTACCAATGCTAATATTATAAGTTAGTGCTTTGGAAGAGGTTTGAGCGTCATTGCAGCTATTCCATTTAAACAATAGATTGTTGCCAATAGCTAAAGTTGTAAGGTTTATAGGAATAGATGGGGCTGTATTTTGCAGTGCAATTGAATTTTTATAAATTCTCGTAGTATTATAACCATTTGCCATTTTACCATACGTTATAATATCTAAGTCATTGTCGTTATCATAATCGCCAAAGTATGATGTACTTTTGCTCAAGCCACCTAATGCAGTGTCTAATTGGTCGATAAAAATATTCTTACCTTCATTTCTATATATTCTAGTAACACCAGTTGCAGATGCACCATAACCATCTGATCCGGAGAGAAGAAGATCAAGGTCTCCATCATTATCATAATCGCCCCAATGAACAGAGCCATCTCTTACATTTAACAATGATATGGTATTTTGAAGAGCAAAAACATTGGAACCTTCGTTTCTATATATTTGAGTAATGCTTTTGTTATTAACTTTGCCACAAAGAGCAAAATCAAGATTCCCATCGCTATCATAATCGCCCCATTTAGCATCACCATAATGAACATCAACTAAGAAATCTTGAGGTTCTTCTGTAAAAGTTCCATCACCATTATTTTTGTAAATTTTGGTAGTCTCATTCACGGTTGCAAGATGCGAACCCGTAATTATAATATCGGCATAACCATCATTATTATAATCGCCCCAATCTATTGATCCATTATTTAATGCAGATATACCAAATAATTGTTTTTCTGTAAACCCTAATGAATCGGGCATATTATTAATGTATAATCTGGAGGTTGGATTATTATTATTCGTAGGCCAGCCCATGATTAGCAAATCAAGATCACCATCATTATCAACGTCATACATTGATGTGGTAGCTGACCCTAAATTAATAAATGAATTATTAGAATTTACAAATGTGCTACTGCCATTTCCAAAATACAGCTGAGTAACACTGCCACTGCCAACATTGTAATTGTTAATAAATACATCCATAAAGCCATCTTGATTTACATCTCCCCATATACTATTTGGTGATTGAAGTGATGGTAGATTTATATTACTTAGTGGTGTGAAATTCCCATTACCAGTATTTCTAAGCAAAGATGCAGCCACCGAATTACCCTGATTCCCTGTAATAATACTAATATCTAATAAACTATCACCATCGAGATTAATCCAACTTACATTGCCACTATTAGCTGAGGAAATACCATTCACAACTGTTTGATAAATGTTATTCTTAACATAAACAATCAATGTATCTGAAGCAATAGAACCTACTGTGCTAATAGTTAATGTATAGGTTGTGGTGATAGATGGAGAAAATACTGGATTAGAAATAGTATCGTTACTAAGCCCTATATATGGTGACCATTGATAGCTTAATGGCAAAGAGGAAGTGCTAGAATTGTCCTCAGCTACTCGTTGAAAAGACGCACCCTCGTCGATAACTGTATCCTTACCACAATACGCAAGTAATGGAACAACAATAGTATCCATTTGTGAAAACTGAGAACCAGCATATAATAAATCAATAGCCTGAACTTTAAACAATAAAGTATCATTCATATTGTAATTCAGTCCATTAATAATAATTTGTGATTTATTGTTTTGTCCTTTTGTAGCCTTTGATCTTAATCCTGTATTTACATTTGCATTAGGGTAATGTAGGATTGTAGAACTTGTGGTATTCTCTAGATAATAATCATAAGTAAGTGCCTGACTCAGCGTTTTATCATCAAATGGTGCCGAAAAATTAATAGCAAAATCTCTTCCATTTACATCCACTGAATTAATAATTGGTTGTTGAGGTGATAAATTAGAGTTTGTATCATTATTAATAAAAAATACATTAGTTACATAAGTAGTAAAACCTGTAAGGATAAAGTCTAGTTTATTATCATTATTTATATCGGCACAAGAAATAGTTCCATCAGTCCCTCCTAATGGAGTAATAAAAGAACTAGTATAGCTTGAACCTGAGCGCTCTATTATCCAAATACCAGTAGAACTCGAAATAGCAATATCAATTGAGCCATTATTATTAAAATCTCCAAAACCGCAATATGTATTAGCTGCATTATATGCATTCGTTCCATCAAGGTCAAAAGCATCATTGCCTATATTTTTGCCTAGAAGCACATTATAACCATTGCCTGTATTATTAAACAATACATAATCTAAATCACCATCACTATCAAAATCAATCCATTTACAATAACCACCATAACCAGAAGTATATAGGATATTATCATATATAGCATCAAACTTCCAATCGCCATCATTCTTATATATTAAATGGCTTATGATACTATTCTTAAGAATATCCAAATCTCCATCATTATCATAATCGCCTAACTCAAAGCTATTCTGAAACGGTGATATGCTTTGTTTTAATTGAAAACTATTATTTCCTAAATTCTCATACAAATTACCTTCTGTTATGTAACTGCCATTACTTATTCGTCCGCAAACAAACAAATCCAAATCCCCATCATTATCTAAATCTCCCCATTCTATATCGCCTTCCCATAATCCTGATAAAGTCAGATTGCTTAGTTCTGTAAAGGTATTATTGCCATTATTTTTATATATTTTTGTAACGATTAATGCATTCGCTGACTGCCTACCACATATAGCAATATCTAAAAAACCATCATTATTATAATCACCCCAATCGGCCTTACAAATAATAAAATAGGGTATTGATATTGATGACTGCAAAACAAAACTATTATTGCCATTATTTTTATATATCCTTCCTGAATTAAATAAGTCCAAATCCCCATCATTATCGTAATCTCCCCATTCAGCTGCATCATCATTTGTTCCTATCATAGCTGTAGAAACTTGCGTAAAAGACTGAGAAATAGCCGACAAACTAAATGCGACTATAATAAGAGATAGTAGTAATTTTCTCATAAAATTATTCTTTTATATTAGACTTTATAAACTAATATTTCGCACCCGTTAAATACAAAAGCACAAAACGATATTTTTTTAAACACAGTGATAAATTCAGTGTTGTATAGTGCAATCACAATACACACAATTATACTGCGAGACAAAGATATAAAAAATCTTAAGTGTTGAAAATATTTTTTAATTAGATATTATTTATCATAGCCTAGATAATGCAGCCAGAGCAAACTCATACTTTTACAACATTATTGATTGTCAACTAATTGACTGACAATTAACAAAATTCTTTTAAAGAACGAATAAACTCGCCGCTGAATAGTGGGGAGGCCAGAAACTCAAGCGGGCAATGGGAGGCATATTGCAATATGCCTCT
>JAOZKO010000173.1 GCA_029935325.1 Bacteroidales bacterium | reverse complement strand
ATGAGCGAAGCCTTCACTTTTGGGCTGGGAGGTTGAGATAAGGAGAAAAGGAGAATTCGAGAAAAGGAGAATTCGAGAAGTTGAGAAGTTGAGAAGTTGAGAACCAAAGTGATTTGAGATTTAAGAGGAGGTTAAGGATAGAGGAATTCACCTTCGCTAGGGCTTCGGTGGAGGAGAGAGGAGAAAAAAAGGAAAAAGAGGAAAGAGGAGTTCACCTACGCTAAGGCTTCGGTGGAGGAGAGTGAGAGAAGTTGAGAATTGGAGAAATTGAGAGTAAAGAAGTGACTAGAAAAAAATCCGGGAAAAACCGCTAAATCCGTATTATCTGTGTTCCAAAAAAGCAAAGCGACTTTGCGTGAAATTAAAGGCGAAAGTGTTTTTATTTCTTAGTTAGAAAATCAACCACAAATCGAGACCCATTGCCTTCTTTGCTTATAACCTGTATATTGCCTTTGTTTAACTTTATAAATTCATAAACTAGTTTAAGACCCAGGCCACTTCCTTTTTCATCATTTGTTCCTCTTCTAATATCGTATTTATCCCTTTTGAATAAATCATTAAGCTGCTCACTGCTCATTCCAACACCATCATCTTCTACCGTAAATGAACAATAATCATTATTTATCTTTGTATTTAGTTTAATCTCTCCACCATTATGAGTGTATTTTATTGCATTAATTAGCAGGTTATTAACTATGGTTGTTGCCATATTAATATCAGCATATATTATGCATTTATCAGTTAGACTATTGCTGATTGTAATAGATTTCTTCTTTGCAATTTCTGAAACTAAGTTTAGCGTATTATCTAAAATTTGACTTAGGTCAATATTACTTGGTGTATAAGGAAATTTCCCTTCTTGTACCCTCGACCAAGCTAATAGGCTAATCATCAAATCATAGGAATTACTTAATGTGTTTTTAATTGCACTGAAGTAGTGTTCTCTTTCTTTAGAATCTATTTCCTTAATATTTAGATTATTAATCAATTCAATAGAACTACCTATTGGTCCTTTCAAATCATGTGCAATTATTGAGTATGTTCTATTTAAATGTGTATTTGCAATTTGCAAATCACAAAGACTTTTTTCTATTTGAATAGATTGCTTTTTAACTTTCTTCCTACTCAATAATAATAGAATCAATACAATTACTATTAAAGCAATAATCGCAATCATTGCTGAACTGACTTCTTTATGACGTTTATTTTTGTTCTCAAATAATTGCTTTTCTTCTTTCCTTTCTTTAATTTCAAATTGCAAAGCAGTACGAACTATACTATTCTGAATCTTATAATCTTTAATTTCCAAAAGCTTCTGATAATACGGAATAGCACTTTCATAATCGCCCATATTTTCATATAGCATTATTAAATATTCAGCTGAAGATTCCGTATATTCTAAAAATTCTATTTCTATTGACTTATCATATGAGGATTTGAGATATAAGATTGCCGAATCGAGTTTATTTAAACTAAAATATACTCTGCCCAAATTATTTTCTGAAATAACAAGCTGAAAATTATTCTTTGCTTGTTTTGATATTCGGTAGCACTCCAAATAATAAATTAGGCTTTCTTCATTATATCCTTGCTTTTGTTTAAAATCTCCCAATCGGCGATACGAATCCAATAATTTATCAGTAATATTGATTTTCTTATCTACCTCTACACTTTTCAATAGATAATATTCTGTACTATCGAATAGTTGCAATTCATAATAAACATCAGCTATATAGGAATATGCGTAGGAAAGATTATTAAATTGTTCGGATGCAATTCTAGAATTTAGTGATTTCTTATAAAACTCTAGTGCCAACTCATATTCTCCTATTCTTTCATTTACAATGCCTATATTTTGATAGCAAACTGCAGCACCAGCATTATACCCTTTTTCGTTGAAGTGTTCTTTAAAAACAGCTAAAGCCTGATTATAATAATCGAAAGAACGATCATAAAACTCACCCCTTAAATATATATTCCCAATATCAATCAAGCAATAAGCATATGCTGGCCAATCCTCCAAATCTTTAAACATATTAACTGTTTGAATAAAGATTTCGATAGCTTTATGGTTCTCCTTATTATCAGCATAAATAGAGCCTAAACTATGCATACTAAGCGATAAGGCATGATTATAATTATGTGCCTCACACTGCTCAATATTTTCTTTAAGAAGTCGAATTGCTTTGGAATAATCTTTTGGTGCTATTTCTTTGGCATATTTACCAATTGCAACCAAATATCTTTCGCTTATGGGATTGTTCTCAATATATTCGTTTAGTAAATTCTCGAGGCTATCTATTTTTTGATAATATACACTATCATTTCCACAAGTATCATAATAATCTACTGTGGTAGCAAGTATTTTATCTATTTGCTCAATTGTAACCTGAGCATGAATATTTCCATAGGAAATAATAGTAAAAAGACCTAAAAACAATATTAGTCGAGCGCGCATATACATTGTTAATTTGAACATTTGTTAATCAATGTCCAAAGATAGAAAAAAAATTCGTTTTTTTGCAGTCTATTTTGAGAAAGATTGAAAATATTTAATTTCTCAATAAAATATTAAGATTAATAATATATAATCATATGAAACGAACAATTATTAATGAGCTATTGCAGCAGGAAGATTTTGACCAAAAAGTATTAGTAAAAGGCTGGGTTAGAAACCGTAGAGGAAGTAAAAATGTAGCATTTGTGGCAATGAATGACGGCTCATGCATCCATAATATACAGGTGGTAGTTGATTTTGCCAAAATGGGCGAGGAAATAATGGAAAAAGTTAGCGTTGGCGCTTCTTTAAGTGTTGAAGGGACCTTAGTAGCTTCACAAGGCGGTGGGCAGAAAATGGAAATCATTGCTGAAAAGCTTGAAGTTTTAGGCACTGCTGACCCCGATAAATACCCTCTACAGCCAAAAAAACACTCTCTAGAGTTTTTGCGTGATATTGCTCATTTACGATTCCGAACAAATACTTTTGGAGCAATAACTCGCATTCGTCATGCTATGATTTTTGCTGTTCATAAATTCTTTAATGATAAAGGATTCTATAATATTCATACTCCAATTATTACAGCTTCGGATGCCGAAGGTGCTGGCGAGATGTTTCAGGTAAGCACTTTAGATATTGGAAACCCACCTCGCGATGAGGAAGGTGAAATAGATTTTAAGCAAGATTTCTTTGGTAAGAAAACCAATCTTACTGTAAGCGGTCAGTTGGAAGCTGAATTAGCAGCCCTAGCAATGGGTCAGGTATATACTTTTGGCCCTACTTTTAGAGCCGAAAACTCTAATACTACTCGCCACCTTTCAGAGTTTTGGATGATTGAGCCAGAGGTAGCATTCAATGACCTAACCGATAATATGGACTTGGCAGAAGAAATGCTTAAATATATGGTTAAATATGCATTGGACAATTGCACGGACGATTTGCAGTTTCTGAGCAAGAGATTGCAAGATGAAGAAAAAACCAAGAAAGCAGATGAGCGATCAATGGAGCTAATTGAAAAACTTCGTTTTGTAAATGATAATGACTTTGTGAGATTGACATATACTGAGGCAATTAATATTTTACGAAATTCGAAACCCAATAAGAAAAAGAAGTTTGATTATGTAATTGAAGGTTGGGGTGCAGATTTACAATCAGAGCACGAACGCTATTTGGTAGAAAAGCACTTTAAAAAACCCGTAATTCTTGTGGATTATCCTAAGGAAATAAAGGCATTCTATATGCGAGTGAACGAGGATGACAAAACCGTTAGAGCTATGGATATTTTGTTTCCAGGCATCGGCGAAATCGTTGGAGGTTCGCAGCGCGAGGAAAGACTAGATGTGCTTTTAGAAAAAATGAAAGCTATGGATATTCCTGAGGAAGAAATGTGGTGGTTCTTGGATACTCGACGCTTTGGTACTGTACCTCATAGTGGATTTGGTTTAGGTTTTGAGCGATTGATGCTGTTTGTTACTGGTATGGGTAATATTCGTGATGTAATTCCTTTTCCTCGGGCACCTAAGCAGGCTGAGTTTTAATTAGTGCTTGCCCGAAAACGTCAATTTCTTCGTTATGCTTGTGCTGAAAACAAACATTTACAAAAGTAAACTTATTGTTAGGCTCCCGATAGCTATCGGGATCGCAAGCCTCGAACTTGACGTTTTCTGACTAAGCACTGTAAAATAATGAGTTTTATAGCAGACACTAATTAACGTCATACCTTGGTCAAAATTTTCTTTGTGAAACTTTGTGAAATAACTATTCCACAATTTTCACAAAGAAGCACCAAGAGACACAAAGAAGTCTTAAAGCTCAATAGTGGAATTATGAGTCCAATCTAAAAACAAACAAAATCAAATAAGTTTCTTTTGGATGAGATTTTCTGTTCTTAGACTGGACTCAATTATGCTTTTGCAATTATTAACTCATCTATTAAATTGCAAAATGAAAAACCCCTATCTTTACCGCAAATTATTAAATCATGCCATACAAGAAAGCGGAAATCAAAAAGTTATATTATAGCATTGGCGAAGTGGCCAAATTATTTGATGTAAACACCTCATTAATACGTTTTTGGGAGAAAGAGTTTGATATTATCAAACCCAAAAAAAACGCTAAAGGAAATCGGATGTTTACCGAGGAGGATGTTAATAATTTCTATGTTATATTCCATTTGGTAAAAGAACGAGGATTCACATTGCAAGGTGCTAAAGAAAAACTTAAAGATAATAAAGACGACACTATCAACCAGATAGAGATTGTAAAGTCTTTGGAAAGTGTAAAATCATTTCTATTAGAGATGAAAGAACAGATTAAATCTCAATGAAAACTAGCCTATTAAAAGAAAATATTAGAGAGGCTTTTAAAAGTATTCAATCACATATTTTAAGAGCGGCACTTACTATTATTATAGTTGCAATTGGCATTATGTCGCTGGTAGGTATACTTACTGCCTTAGATTCTATTAAGGGATCCATTAGCGAAAACTTTATGCGAATGGGCTCCAATACATTTAGCATCCGCAACTTAAAATCTGTAAATATTTCCAATAATGGCCACCGAAGAGTAAGGTATGACCCTATTTCGTATTCGCAGGCTATACAGTTCAAAAAACGTTTTGATTTCCCTGGCATTATTTCCATAAATGCTCATGCTAGTGGTGCTGCCACATTAAAATATAATAGCGAAAAAACAAATCCTAATATTTCTATTATGGGCATTGATAATAACTATATGGCTACCGCTGGATACGAATTATCAGAAGGAAGGAACTTTAGTGCTCACGAAATGCAAGCTGGCAGTAGCTCCGTTATTATTGGTGACGAAATTGCCACCAAATTATTTAAAAAAGAATCGCCAATTGGGAAGATAATATCCATTGGTGCTGCCAAATACAGAGTTATTGGAGTGCTTAAAGCTAAGGGTAGCTCCATGGGATTTGGCGGTGATAGAAATGCCTATATATCGCTTACACATATGCGGCAAAAATACTATAGACCTTCCATGAGCTTTACTATTAATTTTATGGCAGAAAGCCAGCAATTGCTAAACCAATCAGTGGATGAGGGCATAGGAATTTTCAGAATAGTTAGAAAACTGAGAGTAGGCGAAGAAAATAATTTTAGTATTTCGCGAAGTGATAATATTGCTGAGCAATTAATTGAGAATCTTGGTTTCTTAAGCGTAATTGCAGCAATAATAGCATTTATCACCCTTCTGGGAGCTTCCATTGGCTTAATGAATATTATGCTGGTTTCGGTAAGTGAAAGAACCCGAGAGATAGGATTAAGAAAAGCTCTCGGCGCCAATAATAAAGCCATTAGAAATCAATTCCTAGTAGAGTCGGTTGTTATAACAGAGCTTGGTGGTATTGTAGGAATTATTTTAGGTATTGCCATTGGAAATGCTGTTTCAACCTTTACAAATGGCCCCTTTGTTATTCCTTGGATGTGGATGATATTAGCATTGAGCGTAAGCCTTTTTGTTGGACTTATCTCTGGTCTTTTTCCTGCTATTAAAGCTTCTAAACTCGA
>JAOZKO010000172.1 GCA_029935325.1 Bacteroidales bacterium | reverse complement strand
GCGCTGCTTGTCAGCATCATCCCAGCTTATATAGTGACTCCCTTTTTTACCCATTACCATTTCTCTAGGAAAAATTTTAATGGCAGGAACCTCAGTAATACAAGCATGCTCGCATAAACCACAACCGGTACATGCATCTGCTGAAACTACTGGTACTAAATAGGCATGCTTTCCTGTTCTTTCATTGCGTTTTGTTTCAATGAAAATCGCTTCGTCCAATACAGGACAAACACGATAACAGGCATCACATTGAGTTCCGTCAAAAGCCACACATGTATCTTCGTTGATAACGGCTAATCCCATTTGTGCTTTATTGATATCCATTTTACCAGTTTCTGAATTCACTAATAAGTTGATATCAAGAGCTCCAGTAGGGCAAGGAGGAACACATGGTACATCAACACACATATAACAAGGAATTTCTCTTGCATTAAAGTATGGTGTGCCAACGCCAATTGCTGATCCAGAAGTGGCAAGTTCTAAAGTGTCGTACGGACAAGCCTCTACACATAGACCGCATTTAATGCATGCCTTTGTGAAATTGCTTTCGTCAATAGCGGCAGGTGGCCTAAGGACAAACTCATTAGCTTTTGAACCTTTGAGTAAACCTCCCCAAGCTAATCCACCTACTGTTAGATATCCAGCTCCTTTGAAAACTTGTTTTAATACTTCCCTTCTTGTTGCCATTGGGTCATTAATTTTCGACATTATTACGCTTTATAAATCTTAACTGCACATTTCTTAAAGTCAGTTTGCTTTGAGATTGGGCAAGTTGCATCAAGAGCTACCTTATTAATAAAGACTTTCTCATCGAACCAAGGTACATAAATTAGCCCTTGTGGTGGACGGTTACGGCCTCTAGTATCAACGTGGGCTCTTACTTTTCCCCTACGTGACTCTACCCAGATTTTATCACCTTGCATAATTCCATTTGCTTTAGCATCTTCAGGATGCATATAACATAAAGCTTCTGGTACTGCTCGATATAATTCTGGTACTCGCATGGTCATAGTTCCACTATGCCAATGCTCTAGCACACGTCCTGTTGACATCCAGAAAGGATATTCTTTATTAGGCATCTCAGGAGGATCCATATACGGACGGAAGAAAATCTTCGCCTTATTGTCTAAGCGTTGCTTTGGAGCATCACCATCGGGTCCTTGAAGGTTTCCGACTTGAAGCTCTTTCAATGCTTTTCCGTAAAATGCAAATTTACCTGTTCCTGCTTTTTGAGCATAAGGATCGTATTTTGAATTAAATCTCCAATTGGTTTCTTTTCCATTTACAACTGGCCATTTCAATCCTCTTACCTTATGATAAGTGTCGAAGTCAGCATAATCGTGAGCATGACCTTCGCCAAACTTACGATATTCTTCCCATAGATATTTTTGGATAAAGAATCCATAACCTTCCCAAGGCTTATCATCCGAACCAACAACATTACGCTTGTCGCCAAGAGCTTCTGTATTGATAGTATCGGCACCTATTGGGTCGTTCTTATCAAATGATTTTGCATAATCATTAGCAAATAGTACATCATATAATGTAGTACTTGGATTATAACCTAATTCGCTAATCTTTGTTGTAACATCAGGTAGTGGAGCATCAAGTCCAGGAATATTTTGCTCTCCCCAAACGTCTCTGATTGTAAATCTTTTTGATAGCTCTACAATTTGCCATACATCAGGCATAGAATCTCCAACTGGAGTAACTTGTTGTCTCCAATGCTGTGTTCTACGCTCTGCATTTCCGTATGCGCCCCACTTTTCGTAAATCATTGCTGATGGTAAAACCAAATCGGCAACCTTAGCAGAAATTCCAGGATATCCATCACTTACAACAATAAAATTGTCGGCTTTTCTAGCTGATTTAATCCAATGGTTAGCA
Organism: Bacteroidales bacterium; assembly: GCA_029935325.1. GTDB lineage: Bacteria > Bacteroidota > Bacteroidia > Bacteroidales > UBA1556 > UBA6267. The sequence goes on along the minus strand of JAOZKO010000172.1, from coordinate 4,188 downwards.
TTAGCAGTATTTTGATATGGGTTATTAACTTGTACCCATACAAATTTTATTTTTCCATCTTCCACATCCCTATGAATCTTCATTACGTGTGATCCAACTTTAGGATTTAGAGTTCCTTCAGGAAGCTTCCAGATTTTTTCAGAAATAGCACGGTGCTTAGGATTCTTAACAACCATGTCCGCTGGTAAGCGATGTGCAAATGTTCCTACTTCACGAGCAGTACCACATGCTGATGGTTGACCTGTTAAACTAAATGCTCCATTTCCTGGCATTGCTTGTTTTCCTAATAGGAAGTGTACCATATAAGCCTGCTCATTTACCCATGTACCACGAGTATGCTGATTCATTCCCATTGTCCAGAAAGAAACTACCTTACGTTTTTTCTCAATATACAAATCGGCCATTTCTTTTAGCTTGGCTTTATATACTTCGATATCTTCACTAGGATCTCCTTTTGAAACTTTAGCAACATAATCAAGAGTATATGGCTCAAGGGCTTTTTTGAAATCCTCGAAACCAATAATCCAATGCTTACCTGCAGCGCCAGAATTTTTCATTTCCATAGTATCACCTTCTTTGTATCCAAGGTATTCTAGGGAAACAGCTTCATCGGCAGATATTTTCTTAGCTACTTGATGCTTAACAGTTTCACGTTCTTTATCAGTAAAACTAGGATGGTCAGGTTTACGCATTCCGTAACCTATATCAGCATGTCCAGTGGCAAAAACAATATATTTATCAATAAAACTTTGATCTATTGCCTCTGGGTGATTATACACTATTTCATGTGCGATATAATTCCATAAAGCTAAATCTGTATTTGGTTTAAAAACTATTTCAGTATCAGCCAAATCAGAAGTTCTATTGGTGAATGTTGTTAGATTAATTACTTTTACTTTGTCAGGATTAGTAAGTTTACGGTCTGTAACTCTTGACCATAGTATTGGGTGCATTTCTGACATATTTGCTCCCCAAGAAATAATAGTATCGGTAAGTTCAATATCATCATAGGATCCTGCAGGCTCATCAATTCCAAAAGTCTGGATAAATCCTGCTACAGCAGAAGCCATACAATGGCGTGCATTTGGGTCAATATTATTAGATCTAAAACCTGCCTTCATAAGTTTTACAGCAGCATAACCCTCTTGCACTGTATATTGACCAGAGCCAAAAATACCAATACCAGTAGGCCCTAATTCTTTAAGAGAGCTTTTGATTTGCTTCTCCATTTCGTCGAAGGCTATTTTCCAGCTTACAGGTTTGAAATTTGCTGTTTTACTGAAATTGCCATCTCCATCAACTCTCATTAATGGAGTTTGTAAACGGTCGGCACCGTACATGATTTTTGCATTAAAATATCCTTTAATACAGTTTAGCCCTCGATTAACAGGTGCAGCAGGGTCACCCTTTACTGCAACAATCCTGTCGTTTTGTGTGGCAATCATTATTCCACAACCTGTTCCGCAGAAGCGACAAACAGACTTGTCCCATTTCCAAGCTGTCTCAGCAGCAGTGGATTCGGCCTTCACGTTTTTAGGAATACTAATGCCCACAGCAGCGGCTACTGTTGCAACTGCTGAGCTTTTGATGAAATCTCTTCTTTTTATATTCATAATATCCTGTGGTTTATTGTAATTAAGGATGTAAAAATAAGACCCTGAGGTGGGATTAACTGTAACATATGTTACGATGTTTATAAAATTGGATTTTTTGTTTTTAGAGCCCTTTTTTAGAGTGTTTATTTGGATTAGTTTTCTTTGAAGACTCGGTGTGTTTTTAAAACACGCCGAGTCTATTTAGTGCTTGCCAGAAAACTCACTATTTAAGTTGGGGAAAAGAAAAGTGGAGGATTAAATAATTTCTCTCCTCATTGAATTTTTGCCCCAACCCTAAAGGGAGAATTCAATGAGGAGAGAAATTTCAATTTCTTTTTGACCTATTTTGGTTGGGAAAAAGAAAAGAGTAAGATTTACTATACTCACTAAGTTAAATACTTAGCAACAATAGGAATGCGCCGACCCATACCAAAAGCTTTAGACGAGATTCTTAAAATTGGAGGTGTTTGATAACGTTTATGCTCGTTGGTATTTACCATTTTTAAGATTCTATCTACTATGGCTTTTTCGTATCCCATTTCCACAATTTCATTCGGACCTTTACGGTTTTCGATATACTCAAATAATATTGTATCAAGAATATCGTAATCGGGTAGGGAGTCGCTATCTTTTTGGTCGGGGCGAAGCTCAGCAGAAGGTGGTTTTATAATGCTGTTTATAGGAATTATTTCTTCTTGTCGGTTTATATAATTTGCCAACTCAAATACTTCGGTTTTATACACATCTCCCAAAACCGATAATCCACCATTCATATCGCCATACAAGGTTCCATAGCCTACAGCGGCTTCACTTTTATTGGATGTATTTAGCAGAATATGCCCAAACTTATTGCAAAAACCCATAAGAATAACTCCTCGAATACGAGCTTGCAAATTCTCCTCAGCAATATTGAAAGGAAGACCTGAGAAATATGGTTCTAAGGTTTTCTCAAAAGACTGATAGGTGGATTTTATGGGTATTATATGTGCTTTTATTCCAAGATTATTGGCTAAATCTTCAGCGTCTTTTATGGAGTGATCTGAAGAATATTGGGAGGGAAGCAGAATAGCTTCCACATTTTCTTTTCCGAGTGCTTCAACTGCTAAAACTAGTGTTACTGCAGAATCTATTCCACCAGAAAGACCAAGAATTGCTTTCTTAAATCCAAGCTTTTCAAAGTAATTCCTTACACCCATTATTAAGGCATCATTTATAAGTTGAATTTTTGTGGAACTTTGTTGCTGAATTACAGAGTGTTCGCCTTCTGTATCAATGATTCTAAAATCTTCTTCAAAATATTTCAGCTCCTCTATAAGTTCACCTTTGTTATTCATTGCCAGTGAGCCACCATCAAAAAGTAATTCGGTTTGTGCCCCAATATGATTGACATAATAAATAGGTAAATTATATTTTAGAGCATTTTTTCGCAATACCTCTTGCCTGATTTTGGCTTGCTTATAATGAAAAGGAGAGGCAGCTATATTTATAATTAATTCAGGTTCATAAGGCAGGAGCTCATCCATTGGATTGATAGAATACATAGGGACATCATCAACATTCCATAGGTCTTCACAAATTGTCAGAGCAATTCTCTTACCTTTATACTCAATAATTTCAAATTGATTATTGGGCTCAAAATAGCGATATTCATCAAAAATATCGTAGGTAGGAAGTAGGGTCTTATTAATAAGATTCTTTATTTCTCCGTCAGCAATAAACCATGCGGTATTATAAAGCCTTTTACCTTTACCACTATTGTTTGAACGTGGAGCACCAACAATAGCTGCAATACCATTACAATACTGAGCAATTTGCATAACAGATTGCTCGCATTTATTTATAAAGTCATCAAACTCCAAGAAATCACGAGGAGGATACCCAGAAATAGATAGTTCAGAAAAAACTACTAGATCAGCATTTTCAGCCTTAGCTTTTGCAATACAATCAATTATTTTAGCCTCATTGGCGTCAAAATTTCCAATATGATAATTGAGTTGGGCTAAGGCGATTTTCATAGCTAATCTTTGAAATAAGGTTTAAAATAGAATTATATTACTAAAATAGAAAACCTACTGTTAATCCAAATTGCTTAAGAAAAGCAGATTCATTTTCTCCTGTAATAGAATTTGTGCCACTTAATGCATTGGTTAAGCCATTATCATATCCAATAAAAGCAAAGGCAGAAAAAGTTTGACTAATGGCATATTCGGCACCAAATCCAAAATTAAAAGATAGGCGATAGAAACTAGTGTAATCCTTCATGTCAACATCTTCTGTAGTCAATGTATTTGAGCTGTTAGTTATATCGTAAGTAAACTCATCATCAGCAAAACTGCTTACTTTAAAATTATGACGAACACCCAATTGTGCGAAATACGTAAAATAACCCATCTGACTAGTTTTTAGTTTTAAAAGGGTTGGGATTTCAACATAATTTATTCTATAAGAGCGATTAAGAGTTCCCTCGGCTTTAGTATTACCTGTTACTGTTGCAGAGTCTATATATGACAACTTTCCCCCCATACTATTAAAGCTAACTCCAGAAGAAAACGTATAGTTTTTAGTGAAATTATAATCGATTAATAAGCCGTAT
>JAOZKO010000018.1 GCA_029935325.1 Bacteroidales bacterium | reverse complement strand
AAATAAGACTAATATACCTTTTACTATTATCATTTATTTTTAGTTTAAGTGCAATTGCACAGGACGATAATGCCAAATTGGTTTATGTTTTTGATATTGACGAAGAAATTGCTCCACCAGTGGTGCGAAGAATGGAGAAAGCGTTTGCTCAGGCAAAGGAGCTTGATGCTGATTTGATAGTAATTCATATGAATACCTATGGAGGCTTGGTAGTTTCAGCTGATACAATTCGTACTCGAATACTGAATTCAAAGATTCCAGTAGTGGTATTTATAGATAATAATGCCGCATCAGCAGGAGCATTAATTTCTATTTCCTGTGATAGTATTTATATGCGTGCGGGTGCAAATATTGGCGCTGCTACTGTTGTTAATCAAAATGCGGAAGCAATGCCTGATAAATATCAATCCTATATGAGATCGACAATGAGAGCAACTGCGGAGGCCAAAGGTAGAGACCCGAAAATTGCGGAGGCAATGGTTGATCAAGATATTTATGTAGAAAATATTTCTGACTCAGGTAAAGTGTTAACCTTTACAACATCTGAGGCTATAAAAAATGGTTTTTGCGAAGCCAAGGTGTCATCTATCGATGAGCTCATAAAAAGATATGGTTTTAAAACTTATAAGGTTCAAGAGTTGGAACTGAAAGCAACAGATACTATTATTGATTTTCTAATTAGCCCGTATATTCATGGTATATTGATAATGATAATTGTTGGTGGAATTTATTTCGAAATGCAAACTCCAGGAATGGGGTTTCCTTCAATTGCTTCCATAGCAGCAGCGGTGCTGTATTTTGCTCCCCTCTATGTTGAAGGACTGGCAGAGAATTGGGAGCTATTGATATTTGTGGCTGGTTTGGTATTAATTATTTTGGAGATTTTTGTGATCCCTGGCTTTGGTATTGCAGGGGTGGGAGGTATAGTGCTAATTATTACCGGGCTTACACTTAGCTTGCTTAATAATGTAAAACTTGATTTCACATTGGTGACATTTAATGCAATTATGGAGGCTGTTTTTGTGGTTATCATTGCGCTGTTTGGAGCAATAGCTTTGGCTTTCTTTGGAATAAAACACGTATTAACAAATAGTCGATATGGCCTTGCGCTTACAGCGGCGATGTATAGTGATGATGGTTTTGTAGCTACTAATCTTGATATAAATAAAATGAAGGGCGCAGAGGGAGTTGCTCATACAATATTGCGACCTGCTGGTAAAATAGAAATTAATTATAAGGTTTATGATGCTTTGGCAGAGGAATCATATATTGAAAAAGGAGAGAAAATCATTATTATGAAGTGTGTTAATAATCAATATGTTGTGCGGAAGCAGTAAATAATATTAGATATGAGAATACGAGTATATATTGTAGATGATCATCAGTTGTTTATTGATGGAATAAAGGCTTTACTTAAAAAAGTTGAAGATATTGTAGTAGTTGGAGATGCAATATCTGGTAAAGATTGTTTGGAGGAATTGAATGGATTGAAAGTAGATGTTTTAATTACAGATATTAGTATGCCAGAAATGCAAGGAGATGAACTTGTAGGCCATGTAAAGCGACTTTTTCCAACACTAAAAGTATTGACACTTTCAATGCATTACGATTTTAAATATATTGATAGAATGATACAAGTAGGAGCTTTGGGCTATGTGTTGAAAAACACAGGTGTTAAAGAGCTACGAGAGGCTATTAGATGTGTAAATAAAGGAAAAACATATTATTCGCCAAAGGTACAGGATGCGATTGTTAATGGTTACTCAAAAGAAAAGATAAAGGCCTTCAAAGCATTGGCTGATTCTAATTCTGATATTATTTTAACCCCTCGAGAAATAGAAGTCCTTAAATTTGTGGTAAAAGGTTATAGCAGTACTGAAATAGCAGATGTTTTAGATGTTAGTTATCATACAATCACATCACATCGTAAAAATATTAACGCTAAAGTAGGAAGTTCTTCTTTGTCTGATTTATCACGAATAGTTCGAGAAAAGAATCTTTATTAATTTTATTTAATTAAATCTGCGTGAATCAGTTTAATCCGAGTTATCCGCGTTCTAATTTTTCATAGCTGTTATTATTATAAATACTTCGTTAATGTTTTATATAAATCACACAGTCAGGTGATTACAGCTTTATGCAATAATGTATAATATTCACAAAATCAACACTTTGCGCCTTGGCGTCTTTGCGAGAAACAAAAACTCAACGAACTATTGATTATTAGAAATACTGAACCCTAAACTGCAATATAGAACCTTCACCACTCTCATTAAATGTATCCACTAAAAGTAATGGTATTAGTGGCAATACTAGTCAGATCGGAATTAAACCTCTTTTCATAAGTTATAATTTTTACAATATGCCTTTGTAGGTTTGTATCATTGCTATCGAGTTTCATCCCCCTGTTTACTAGCTTCCTCCTTTGCCTGCTGTTCTTCTTCTGCCGAAATCCACCCTCCACCTAATGCTCTATATAAGTTTATATACGAATCTAAAAGTTCTTGTTTTAACTGAGATAATCCCAATTGAGCATCAAAGGACGAACGTTGATTATCTAAAACTTCCAAATAACTAGATACACCTTTGTCATATCTCATTTTTGACAGTCTTTCAGCGTTCATAGCAGCTATAGCTTCTGCTTCTTTTGCCTTAGTTTCTACCTTTAAAGTTTTAATGCTAATTAATGCATCTTCAACTTCTCTAAAGGATTGAAGTACAGTGAATTCATATTGTATTAGCATTTCTTGTGCTCTAGCGCGTTCCATATCTACCCTACGTTTGTTTTTCCCAAACTGAAATAGTGGCCCTAATAAACTTGATCCAGCACTCCATGCTAAACCAGTAGTAGTAATTGCTCCCAAAGCAGCACTGGAGCCACCAAAGGCTCCTGTAATGCTTATAGATGGTAATCGCTGCGCAACAGCAACGTTAATTTGTTTGAATTGTGCGTGATATGCCTCTCTGCTTGCAAGTATATCTGGGCGGCGCAATAATAATGCTGAAGGCATTCCATAGGGTATGTCAATATTTAACTGTACATCATCGAGTTCTTCTGTAAATGTGAACTGCCGCGGATGCACTCCGATTAGTATTGAAAGTGAATTTCTTGCCAATGCTAATTTTCGTTGATAATATGGAACAGAACCAGCAGCTATTGCTTGGTTTATTTGTGCTTGGTTTAAATCAATTTCAGGAATAACACCTCCTTTAAATCTAGTATCCATAATAAATACTGCACTGTCCCGCGATCCAAGGGTTTGCTCTGAAATTCTTAAACGGTTTTCTAGGTCTAAAATTACAAAATAACTCTGAGCAACACTTGTTATTAGGCTTATCTGAATACTTCGGTAACCATATTCTGAGGAGGCTAATTCGGCTCTAGCACCTTCGGCAGCAGCCCTATATCTCCCCCAGAAAACTAGCTCCCAGTTCATATTAACAGCGCCATTAAGGTTGCTAGATGTTAGTTTGTCAGAATTGCCATAAGAAGCACCACCTCCATAGGAAAAACTTGGCCATTGGTCTGCTTTTGTCATTCCTAATATTGCTCGAGATTGTTCAATGCGGGATGCAGCCATTAACACATCTTTGTTATACTCTAAAGCATACTGAACTAATGTGTCTAGTTGTGGGTCGTCAAAAAATTTCCACCATTGCAGATTAAATATAGTATCAGTATTTGATACTAAAGTATCGTGCATATAGGATTTGTAGCTTTCCTCTACAGTATAAGTAGGTTCTGCATATTTTGGACCAACACAACTAGCTAGTGCAAACAACAAAATAATAAGTCCGTATATATTTTTCATAATTAATATTATTAAATTATCTCAGTTTTACGTACTATTCGGCAGCTAAAGCATTTTTTTCTTGCTCTTTTTCTTCTGCTAGTATAGCATCACGTTGTTTTTCGTAATTAAATAATTTGCCAATTGCTACAAACAACATTGGATAAAGGAATACTCCTAGCAATGTTGCTAATGTCATGCCACCTAATAATGCCATTCCCATTACTTTACGTGCTTCTGCACCTGAGCCTGTCGCAATAACAAGTGGAAAAACTCCTAATATAAACGAAAATGCAGTCATTAATATTGGTCGGAATCTAGAGCGAGCTGCCATAATCGCAGCATCAAATAAGCTGATACCTTTTTTAAACTCATCATTAGCAAATTCTACAATAAGGATAGCATTCTTAGCTGCCATACCAATAAGCATAACAAAGGAAACCTGCGCAAAGATATTATTCTCAAATGTAGGGCTACCCATTCTTCCTAAATATAAGAATAGTAGTGCGCCAAATAGTGCAAATGGAGTGCCTAACAGGATTGCCATTGGCAGTGACCAACTTTCGTATTGTGCTGCAAGAATTAGGAATACAAATATTAATGATAATGTCAGAATTCCTCCCAATGACCCCGATGCTTTTTTCTCTTGAAACGACATAGCGTTCCATGTATAACCCATGTCAGCTGGCAATACTGCAGCTGCAACTTCTTCCAGTGCAGTCATTGCTTGGCCAGAAGTATATCCTTCTGCTGGTCCGCCAGTAACCTCTACCGATCTAAATAAATTAAATCTATTTGTATAATCAGGACCCGAGATAGATTTAATAGTAGTTATGGTTTGTAATGGAACCATATCTCCTTTATTATTTTTAATAAAGAAGTTACTCATGCCTTTTTCATCATTACGATATTGAGGTTCAGCTTGAATATAAGTTTTATACAATCGACCAAAACGAGTAAAGTCATTAACATAAGAGCCACCCATAAAGGCACCTACTGTGGTGTATAAATCATCTAATGGGATTCCCATTTTCAATGCTTTATCCTTATCGATATCCATATAGCGCTGCGGTGTATTTGCTTGAAAAGTAGAAAATGCTTTGCCAATTTCGGGGCGTGCATTTGCAGCTTGTATAAATTTCATCATATTTGCAGCCAGATACTCCGGTTCATTACCTCCTTTGTCCTGCAACATAATGCTAAAGCCAGAACCGTTTCCTAAACCTGGAATTGCTGGTGGCCCAAAAGCAAATACCTGAGCCCCTTTTATTTCTTGAGATAGTTTATGGTTAACTTTAATTATTAATTCTTTAGCCGTAATATCCCTTTCTGACCATTCGTCTAAGGACACAAACAGAAAACCAGTATTTGATACCATTGCTCCTGATAATATACTATAACCTGTAGCGGTAGTTGTATATTCTATTTCAGGAAATTCCATTAATATTTGTTCTATCTTTTTGGTAACATCATCAGAGCGCTGCAATGAAGCAGCATTTGGTAATTGAACGTTTACATAAAAATAGCCCATATCTTCTTCAGGAATAAATCCTCCTGGTACCATTTTACTTAAGAAAGCAGCGCTAACTGACAGAATAAGTATAAATACAAAGCTTCGCTTTAACTTACGGGTTACTACATTAGTAAAATTCATATACTTGTCAGTAGTATGATTCATTCCTTTATTGAATTTGCCAAAAAACCAACCTAACGGCCCCTTATATGGCTTAGGTTCTTTTAAAAGCAAGGAGCATAAAGCAGGGCTTAGAGTCAAAGCATTTATTGATGAAACAATAACAGAAACTACAATAGTAATGGCAAACTGTTGGTATAGTAAACCAGTAATGCCAGCCATTCCGGCCACAGGAATAAATACTGCAATTAGAACAAGTGTTGTGGCAATTACTGGTGCTGTAACCTGACGCATAGCTGTTAGAGTTGCTTCTTTAGAACTCATTCCTTTGGCAATATTTACCTGAACTGCTTCAACTACCACAATAGCATCATCAACTACAATTCCAATGGCTAGTACCAGGCCTAAGAGTGATAATACATTTATCGTAAAGCCAAGCATTGGAAAAAACATAAATGCACCAATTAATGAAACTGGAATAGCCATTGTTGGAATAAGAGTGGCTCGCCAATCTTGGATAAAAATAAATACCACAAAAATCACAAGAATAAGGGCAACAATAAGAGTAACTACAATATCTCTAATTCCTGCAGTAATAGGTTTCGTTGTATCTAATGCAATAGTATGCTCGACACTTTCAGGAAAATATTTAGAGAGTAATTCCATTTCAGCTTTTACTTTTTCAGCAAGATCCACAGCATTGGAGCCTGGAGCTTGATAAAGAGCAATAATAGAAGCCGTTCTTCCATCTAGGCGAGAGAACATACTATATGTTTCAACCCCTAAATTTATTGTGGCAATATCTTTTAATTTAACCTGTGAGCCGTCTTCCTGAGTCCGTATTATTATATCACCAAATGCCTCTGGTGAATTAAAACGATCGGGAAGTCTAACGGTGTATGTGAACTCTGTTCCGGCAGGAGCTGGCTCTGCACCAAATTTACCTCCTGGAACAATTGCATTCTGCTCATTTATAGCATTGGTGATCTCAGGAACTGTTATTCCCATTTGAGATAGCCTATCAGGTTTAATCCATATTCGCATTGAGTAATCTGATGCTCCTAAAACATTAACTCTGCCAATGCCTTTTATTCGAGCAAGTTGATCTTTAATATTAATCAAAGCATAGTTCCCAAGAAAATCTTGGTCGTATCTTCCATCAGAAGTAAGATTGATTAGCATTAATATATTAGGTAAAGACTTCTCTGTGGTAACACCATATTGCTTCACTGATGCTGGAAGTTTGGCCGTGGCAGCCGAAACTCTATTTTGAGCCAAAACGGTATTCATATCTGGATCAGTTCCAACAGTGAAACTGATATCAATAGACATTGTTCCATCATTAGCATTGGTAGATTTCATATAAATCATATTATCAACACCATTGATTTGTTGCTCCAGAGGAGTAGCCATGGATTCTTCAACATTTAGAGCATTTGCTCCAGTATATGTTCCCCTTACTTGTACAATAGGAGGGGTGAGGTTAGGATATTGCTCTATGGGCAAATCCAAAAGAGATAGGAATCCTACTATTACAATAATAATGGCAATAACCATTGCAACAATAGGCCTATGTACGAAAAAATTTCCTTTGCTTTCAGCCATGCTATTATAGTTTTAATTTATATACTTTACTTTGAAATGTTGTGTCGTTTGGAATAATTTCCATTCCTGTACGGACTTTCTGTAAAGCATCAATAACTATTTTTTCATTAACTTCTAAGCCTGTAGATATAGCAGCAAGATCCCCTGATTTTTCTGTTATTTTAATAGAGCGACTTTCTACTTTATTACTATCGGTAACTACAAAAACGGAATATTGACCTTGCAACTCAACAATACATCTTTGAGGAATAATGATTGTGTTTTTTACAAAATCAATCTGAACTTTAACTTTAGAATATAATCCAGGGCGTAAAAGTCTATCTGGATTTGGAAAGCTAGCTTGAACAAGTATTGAACCAGTGTTTTGGTCAATATTCCTATCAATAAAATCGATATGTCCGGGCTGGTCGTAAATAGAGCCATCAGCAAGTTCTAACTCAAGTGGAGGCATTTCACCTTCGCGTAATTCTCCTGATTTACGTCTTTCAATATTTCTTTTAGCAATTTTTAAATATTGCGCTTCAGTCACATAAAACTTTACAATAATTGTATCTATTGCCGATACAGTATTTAGGATTACTGGATTTGGGTCTTTACCTACAAACTCACCAACACGAGCATTGGTTCTTCCAATTATTCCATCCATAGGAGATAGTACTTTGGTATAACTTAAGTCAATATTTGATGATTTAAGGTTAGCTTTCGCAGCATTCAAATCGGCAATAGCAGCATCGTAAGCAGCTTGGGCAGCATCCAAATCACTTTTACTAATTGCATTGGCATCTGCTAATGGTTTTATTCTGTCTAAATCTGCCCGAGCTTTGGTTAATGCAGTTTGTGCTGCCGTAACTTGACTCCTTTGAGCATTAGATGCAGCCATTAGTGATTGTGGATCAATAGTATATAGTAGTTGTCCCTTTTTTACTCTAGAGCCCTCTTTGAAATCTATTGTTTCCAAAAAACCTTCAACACGGGCACGAATTGGAATGTCTTTTTTTCCGTAAATCTGCCCAACATAGGTGCTAAATATTGGTATATCTCTCTGAATCACACTTACGACGGGGATTTCCTGAAGAGGAGTGGGGCCTTGTGCTTTATCATTTTTACAACTAATTATTATAAATAGTGCTATGATAATACTGCTGAATTTTAGATTTTGAATCATATTATTTAGTTTTCGTAATTATTCTTTGTTATCTATATTTTTAAAATCTATAACCAAGCTGAACGCCATATCTGAATCCATAATAGTGGAATTTTAACCGACCACTTGCATCTATTTCACCTTTTCTTATGAAATTGGCTAAAGCAGGACTAGATTCATTTATTAACTCTAATAAATCTTGATAAAATGGATCATCAGGGTTGAAAGTATAATCGTATTTTAAGGCCAAATGCATATCGTAATAGGCATATGATGGTCCCATTAGTATCAAATCTATTGTAAATCTTTCTTTAATAACAAACTGATATCCAAGTTGTGCACCAAGATTAAACATGCTAAACCTGCCTTTGTAATGTACTGTGTTAACAACAGTATTATTATCAAGTAAAGCAACAGAGGCATCTTGCCAAATACTTATATAGCTAGTATATGGCCCCCAATACAAACCATCTGGAGCCTTGTATTTGTTCCTTTTTTTGAAATAGAATCTATAATCAAGACTAATATCAATGCCTCCCTTATTACTATGATCAAATAATTCTAAAGGAACTCCATCAGCATTTTCTATGGGAGCTTTTTCCAAATATCCTATATTGATAGAGAAACTTTGCCATGGCTTAACAATTCTTTCATAACCTAGAACAATGCTTTTTGGGCCAACAACAGCCATGGGAGTAACATTCCATCTTATGATGTTCTTATATTCTTTTTTTACAATACTATCAGTAGGCAATGCTACCAGATTAGAGAATGTAAATAGAAGAATAAAAATAGTAATGCTTTTTGTCATGCTTGAGACTTTAGATAGTAAAAGTAATGTGATTTTATAATGCAAAAATAGAAAAAAAAGAAGAGTTAAGCGTATTTTCTAAGCAAATCTGCAAAACATCATAGTTAATAGTATGTGATTCATCCTTAAGAGATGTTATAAAAGCGGAATGTGATCTTCCTTTCCGGTAGTCAGGCTCTCTTTTCGGGTGCTTTAAGTATTTTGAAATAAGCTTTATATCTTCGTTTATATTTAATACGGCATGATAAAACATACTGTTCTGTGTTCGATATATTGCCGACCCTAATATCTTTTTATTTCCTATTGATAAATCTGATATTCCTTTTGAGTGAATATTATTTATACCCATTTCTTCAAGGCAACGAGTAATTAGTGAATTGGCATGTTTAAAATAGAAGTTTGGTTTTTGTCCTTTAATTAATGGCATTTTAATGGAAATAACCGCCATATTTGGTGTTAGTAAAACAGCCTCTCCGCCTGATGGCCTTTGTAAAATATTTATACTATCATCTTCAGCTAAGTTCATAAAAATTGAATGATCTTCCTTGTTGGACCTCCCTAGAACAAGATAATTTTTGTCTGGTTGAAAAACCTTAAAACCCGAATTATCTTCAGATAAAAGAAGCTCCATGTCTGGTAAATTGTAATCAGTCATATTTGTATTGTGATTTATTAGATTACAAATCTACGAAAATTATATGTGGCGGATTGTTTTTTGTTTGTTATTTCTTGTTTCTTGTTTGTTGAACTCCCAACTCCCCACCAAAAAACATACATAAAGTTTTGTCTATTAAAAAAATAAGTACTACTTTTGCAGCCCATTTTTCAAGAAATGTATTATATTCTTGAGGATTAGGGAATTAGGTCTTAAAAGACCCTGTTTTTAACCGGAAATTAGAGAAAGATGTCAGTGATGGTGCACAGGCTGCCGGTAAAATTTGCCCAAATGCAGGAAATTTTGGACTGTGATAAGTAAATTTTTTTAATAATAGTTTAAAGAAGAAACAATGAATACTTTAAGTTATAAAACTGTTTCAGCAAACAAAAACACAGTTACCAAAAATTGGGTTGTGATTGATGCTGATGGTGCTACTTTAGGTCGTTTAGCTTCAAAAGTAGCTTTTCTACTAAGAGGCAAGCACAAAGTAGACTTTACTCCTCATGTTGATTGTGGAGATAATGTTATTATTCTTAATGCACATAAGATTGTATTAACGGGCAAAAAGATGACAGATAAACAATATGTGCGTCATACTGGATACCCGGGAGGACAACGATTTGCATCACCTGCTGAGGTTCTTGCAAAGAAGCCTGGTGCAGTGGTTGAAAGAGCCGTTAAGGGTATGTTACCAAAAAATAAATTAGGAAGTCAATTATTCCGTAATTTGTATGTGTACACTGGTACAGAGCATCCACACGAAGCTCAAAAGCCACAATTGTTGAACCTAAATGATCTTAAATAATTATGGACGTAATTAATGTAATTGGTCGTAGAAAGACTGCCGTAGCTCGTATTTATATGAGCCCAGGAAATGGAGAAATCACTGTTAATAATCGTGATTATAAAGAGTATTTCCCAACAGGAATATTGCAATATGTTGTTACACAGGCATTCGAGATTACTGATAATCAAGGAAAATATGATGTGAAGGTAAATCTTGATGGAGGAGGAATTAAAGGACAAGCAGAAGCATTGCGCTTAGCTATTTCTCGTGCATTGGTGACTATTGACGAAGAATATCGCCCTCTACTTAAGAAGGATGGTTTGATGCGTCGTGATCCACGTATGGTTGAAAGGAAGAAGCCTGGACAACCAAAAGCAAGGAAGAAATTCCAATTCTCAAAACGTTAAATCGAGTTATTTGTTTAGTATCTAAACTATGGGGACTCTCATTATATATGAGGCTACCTCATGGTTGTTATTATGCAGAATGTAAACAATTTTAAAATTTATAGAAATGTCAAAAACAAGTTTTGATGCTCTGCTAGACGCAGGAGTACACTTTGGTCACCTAAAGCGTAAATGGAATCCTAATATGGCTCCATATATCTTTATGGAGAAAAACGGAATTCATATTCTTGACCTTCACAAAACAACAGTATTGCTTGATAATGCTGCAGCTGCTGCAAAGCAAATTGCTAAATCAGGTAAGAAAATTTTATTCGTAGCTACAAAGAAACAAGCTAAAGACCTTGTTGCTGAGAGAGTAGCAAAAACAGGTATGCCTTATGCTACTGAGCGTTGGCCAGGTGGTATGCTTACTAACTTCTCTACTATTCGTAAAGCAGTTCGTAAGATGAGTACTATCGATAAAATGATGAAGGAAGAGGCTTATGCAAATTTATCAAAGCGTGAGCGCCTACAACTAGATCGTGAAAGAGCTAAATTGGAAAAGAACTTTGGAAGTATTTCTGATCTTTCTCGCTTACCATCTGCACTATTTATTGTGGATATTGTAAAAGAGAAAATAGCTGTTCTTGAAGCTAAGAAATTAAGCATCCCCGTATTTGGTATGGTTGATACAAATTCAAATCCTAATGATGTGGATTTTGTAATTCCAGCAAATGATGATGCTTCTAAGTCTATTTCTTTAATTGTGGACGTAGTTTGTACTGCAATAGAAGAAGGACTTGCTGAGCGTAAGATGGAAAGAGAGAAAAGAGCCGGTGATCAAGCAAAAGCTGAAGCACAAAAAGCTAAGAAGAAAGAAGAAGCTGCTGCTGCTGCAACTGAAGAAGCAGAAGTGGAAGCTTAATTTTATTGATAACAAAGTAAAGATTAAATAATATGGCAAAAATAACTGCTGCTGAAGTAAATGCACTACGTAAAAAAACTGGTGCAGGAATGATGGATTGCAAAAAAGCTCTTGTAGAAGCTGAAGGTGATTCTGAAAAAGCAATTGATATCCTTCGTAAAAAAGGACAAAAAGTTGCTGATAAGCGTGCTGATCGTGATGCTGCTGAAGGTGTAATTATTGCAAAAGTTTCTGATGATAAACAATTTGGAATGGTTTTACGCATTAGCTGTGAAACTGATTTTGTTGCTAAAAATGAAGCTTTCGTTGGTTTTGTAACAAGTATTGCTGATAAAGCAATTGCTGATAAAATTACTGATGTAGAAGCTCTTAAGGCTACTATGATTGACGGAATGAGCATTAAGGAATTGGTTCTTGAGCAATTAGGAAAAATTGGCGAAAAAATTGAAATCGTTGATTACCAAGTTATCAATGCTGCAATGGTATTTGCTTATATTCACCCAGGTAATCGCCTAGCTACTGTTATGGGATTAAATAAAGCTGATATAGCTGATATTGAAACCATAGGTAAAGAAGTGAATATGCAAATTGCTGCTATGGCTCCTATTGCCTTGAATAAAGATGGTGTTGATGCTGAAAGAGTAAAGAAGGAGATTGAAATTGGAATGGATCAAGCTCGCCAAGAAGGTAAACCAGAAAACTTATTAGAAAGAATTGCCATGGGTAAATTGAATAAGTTTTATAAGGACAATACTTTATTAGCGCAAAACTTTGTTCGTGATAATAAAATGTCTGTTGAGCAATATCTTCAATCTGCAGATAAAGACCTTACTGTAACAGGATTCTTTAGATTAGCTTTATAATCTTTAGAAAAAATATATTTTTAAGAAACCGCCTTGCTTTTGCTTGGCGGTTTTTTTTGTTTAATTTTTTGATGACGATATTTCTTATAATAACGATCAAACCTTCAAAACCTCCTTCAATCTTTTATAACCACTTCTACTAGCTTTAATCTTTGCCCCGCTTTTCAGAATAATAATATGAGTATCTTTTTCCCAGAGTTCAATCTTGCTAATTTGGTCTATTCGTATTGTATTTGAGCGGTGAACTCTTACAAACTCACTTGAGTCAAGATGCTTCTCAAGATAATTCATGGTGCTGTTTTTCAAAAACCTCTCCCCCGAAATAGTATAGATAAATACATAATCGTCCTGAGCTTCTATTCGCTCAATGTTTTTAGTAAGGATTATCTCTATTTTATTACGGTTTTTTACAACTATTCTTTTTATAATATCTTGCTCTTCCCTAACAAATTGAAGCAATCCTTCCATGGGTTTTTCAAGATTGGTTTTCTGATTTATTTTTAGCTTTACTTTTTCAAGTGCTATATCAAATCTTTTCTGTGAAAAAGGTTTTAGGAGGTAGTCCACTGCTCCAAACTCAAAAGCTTTAATTGCAAACTCATCATAAGCTGTAGAGAAAATAATTTGTGGAGGGTTTTCAATAAGCTCGAGCATTTCAAAACCATTAAGCTTAGGCATTTGTATGTCCAGGAAAACCACATCAGGCTTAAGTTCTTTGATGGATATTGCACCCTGAAAACCATTTTCGCATTCTCCAATTATTATATAATCACTATGTTTTTTTAGATACTGCTTTAATAGCATCCTAGCTGGCGCTTCATCTTCTATAATCAGAATTTTTGTTTTCTCTTGCATAGCTATATTTTATTGCTTATTTCTTGGTTTAATGGAATCCAAATGCTGACAGCAAAACTATCCTCTGTTTTTTCAGTCATTAATAAGTTCTTTTGTCCATATGCTAGTTCTAAACGCTTAGTGACATTGTTCAAACCTGTGGCAGTACTCTTTTTTGCACTTCCGTTAGCTTCATCAATCTGGTTTTCAATTCGGATTTTTATTTTGTCTCCAATATGCTCAAATAAGAAATTAATGGCAACTTCCTTACTGCTTTCGTAAACTCCATGTTTTATAGCATTTTCAATAAGCGGTTGCAGAATTAGAGAAGGAACTTCAACGTCTTCTAATTCCTGAGGTAGCTCAGCGTTTACCTGAATTTTCTCGCCAAACCTACCCTTTTCTATTTCTATATATAATAGTGCATGCTCTAATTCTTTTGCCAAATTTGTAAACTGATTTTTAGAAGACATAAGCGTAAATCTGAAAAAATCAGAAATATTTATTATCATCTCCTGTGCTTTATTAGGATTTGTAAGAGTCAACGAAGATGCTGAATTAAGACTATTGAACAAAAAGTG
The DNA here is from genome assembly GCA_029935325.1 of Bacteroidales bacterium. Lineage (GTDB taxonomy): Bacteria > Bacteroidota > Bacteroidia > Bacteroidales > UBA1556 > UBA6267. Next base: position 4,269 of record JAOZKO010000018.1, on the reverse strand, counting down.
CGGATTAATTTGCGATTTTAATGTATCTAATTCGGCAGAACGCACCATTGCTTCCATTTTAGATTTTTGGAGTTCTTGATTATTAAGCTTGTCTAGCGATGAGAAAAGATAATAGCTAGAAATGATTAATAGATATACTGGTAGAAATAGCAATAGCCGCCATAAAATAGTCGGCTCAAAACTAGAGGAATAATCATTTGAAATAAGAGTAATTATTCCATAAGTACTACCAATCCACAATGCGAAAATAATGCCCATTGCTATTAAATGTGTTTGAAGGCTTTTTTGCCAATTCTCAGAATCATTAAAAGTATATCTTACCATATACCAAAGGCTTAGGCCTATTACGGCAAGTATAGTGAAGCTAATACTGGCATCTATAAGGACATTTGATAAAGGTAACTCAAAAGCTTTCCACAATACAAAAGAGTGAATACTGCTAGGCAGTATCCACCAAAGGGTATATAGTATTATCCATATAGGTTTCTTAAGAAATGGATTTCTCATTGCTAAATTTTAGTATCGTTTTATTTCACCTCCGCCAAATATTGCGGAGCCTCTAATAATTAATTGTCCAGTTATTTCTGCTGGTCGTGAGTAGGAGAGTGTTTTATTGCTAAAGCCTCCTAAAATAGATGTCACTTCTACTTTTACATCCCATTCTGCAGGAATATTTATCTCCAATCCTCCAAAAACCAATGATATATCTAATACCTGAACTCCCTCAGCAAGTTTGGCATTTCTAAAATCATAAGTTCCACCTCCAAAAAGGGCATTAATTTTTCCTCCTTTAAAATTCTCGCTAGTAATATGGAATTCTCCTCCACCAAATATGTGATTATCATCCACCATATCCAAGTCATTAAAATCACTTTTTGTAAATCTGTCTCTATTGATTTGTGGCCATTTGTTTAAGCCTTTAAATAGAATTATTATTCCCACACCAATGAGTATTGCTGGCCAGAAGAGCTGTTTAGTATTAAAATTTATATCAATAAATTCAGGTATTAGAAAAATCCCTCCAATCAGAATCATTATATATCCTCCGATACTATTATTTTCTTTGAAAATAGAAACCACCCCTATTGCAATTACTAGAACCTGCCAATTGAAAATCATATGGAAAAGTTCGTTTGAAATAAAACCAGTTTTTTCTGCAATTAGTATGCTGCCTGCTAAAATAAATGATAGCGCTAAGAAAAATCTACTTAGAGAAGTGTGTTTTGACTTTGACTTAAATTTGTGCTCTACATAAGAGTCTTTGTCCATTCGTTTCATAATATAAAATTAGGTTATTAATGATGCAAAACTAACATCAGAAAAAAGAACTAACTAACAGTTTTCGGTGAATTAACGAGATTATTCGGTAAGTGGTAAATGAATAGATTTAAGGTTGAATTTGATGAAATGTATTTGTTATTGTTCAATTCCTTCAGTTTGAAATTTGCACTGTATTAACTACAGGCTTTACTTGTGGCTATTATTGTTATTCGCCTTCAGCAGATATATTTCACATCAAGTTAATTCCGTATCTCAAATAATTATTTAGCTTTGATACTTTTATGTGAGAAAAATAATATATTGTAAACTAACGTATTGTTATTGCATTCAGATATTTTCGCATTAACTATAAGGTCATTTATATTATTATATTACATACATTTGCCTTATTAATTAAATTGTCTGATTAATAGAGGGCTAAACCAGTAAATAAAATATTGCAGCTTTATGCAATAACGTAACAAGCCAATTGTGTCTTTGCCTCTCAGGATTGGCAAATAGGTGGGAGTCCAAAACTCAACGAACTATAGTTATATAGCTTGAGAAATCATTTTCACCTACTATGATGGTAGTAGTACCAATTAAGAATAACACTAATAAATAATTAATATTAAATAATAGTCAGAAACTAATATTCGGAAAATGAAAAAAATAATCTACTTTATAAGCTTGATATCTCTATTTGTGTTACTATCTACTGGTTGTACAAAAGACCCTCCCATTGCTGCTTTTACTATGAGTAAAACAACTGCTGGTGTTGGTGAAATGGTATTATTTACAAATGTATCAGAAAATGCAAATAGTTATTCTTGGGATTTTGGAGATGGGGGCACTTCTACCGCTCAAAGTCTAACGTATAAATTTTCAACAAAAGGAGATTACACTGTAACTCTTACAGCTATTGGAGAAGGCGGTGAGGATTCCGTTTCAGAAAGTATTATTATTGAAAGAAATTTTAATGGATATTGGAAGGTAGAGATAACCCAAAGCGATATTACTATTACCTCAGCATGGGTATATTTTTATGTTGATGAAGAAAATGTTTCATTGGAAAATTGGGAAGTTCAAGGTAATATAGGCGCCAATATAGGTTCACTACATGACACCTGGCATACAACCCTCAATAGTAATAATGAATGTTCATTCACTTTACAAGATGAAGGCAAAACATTTACTTGTAATGTTAAATTAGAAACTTCAACAACAGGAATAGGTACTTTTATTTATAATGGAAAAAGTTACCCCATGCAAGCAGATAAAGAGTAGCTTGTTTCAAATATTAGAATATTCTCACAGGTATAATGTCAATATTGAAAGAAACACTTTTTACTAAAACCATTACTCAGGGCAAACTTTTAAATTTGCGGCTTTTTTTTTAAGTATGAGTTTGCCTCTAACCATTACCTAAATTACTTTTAAAGTAATTCATTATTGCACTACTTTTGAAGATTATTAAATTTTAGAAAAATAGACATGATACGATTTAACAGAATATTACTTAAGCTAAGCGGTGAAGCTCTAATGGGCGATATGCAATATGGCATTGATCCAGAGAGGCTTGCTGATTATGCAAATGAAATAAAGCTAGCATTTGACAAAGGTGTTCAGATTGCGATTGTTATTGGTGGAGGAAATATTTATCGCGGCTTAAGTGGAGCAAGTCAGGGTATGGATAGGGTACAAGGTGACTATATGGGAATGCTTGCTACTGTTATTAACTCTATGGCAATACAAGGAGCATTGGAGAAAATAGGAATAGGCACGAAACTGCTTGGTGGATTAGAGATAGACCCAATTGCTGAACGCATGAGCCGTAAGCGAGCTAATGAATATATGAATGAAGGAAAAATTGTAATTATTAGTGGAGGAACTGGTAATCCGTTTTTCACAACCGATACAGCTAGTGCCTTAAGAGCAATTGAAATAGAAGCAGATGTAATTCTTAAAGGAACACGAGTTGATGGAGTTTATGATAAGGATCCTGAAAAACATACAGATGCAATTAAATATTCTGAATTAAGTTTTAAAGAAGCCTATGAAAAGAAATTGGCGATTATGGACTTAACTTCTTTTACCCTCTGCGAAGAGAATAATATGCCTATTTATGTTTTTGATATGAATAAAAAAGGAGAGCTTTTAAAGGTTGTTGATGGTGAGGATGTTGGTACTATTGTAAGCTGAGTATATAAGTTAATTTACTACTAATATGCCCTAAGCTGCTTGGTGTGTGCATCCAATAACCTAACAGTTCAGCATTCAAACTTAACCTTCTCTTGTTTCACCCAGGGCAAAAGTATGCTTTTCTTTGTGTGACTCCTTGCGGATCAACACAAAAACTTGGGGAGCAACTATATATTATCTTGTAGAATATGTACATTAATAATAACACCTTGCGATATAAATAATTGTAAATAATAAAATATTCTATATTTTTCTCTTTTACTTTTTTCATGATAAAAAAGTAGTAAAAAATCTAGGCCAAAAAATCCCCAACGCACTCTTTGAAAATAATTTATTTGCTACCAAAGTAATATAGCTGAAGACATTAGGTTTGATTTAATAGAGTTGCTATATTTATCAATATCGTCTTCTATTTATAGACTCATACAATGTCATCATCTACAAACGTAATTCCGATAGTTATCGGAACCTTTGCTGCAAATAATATCATTTACAATTCCGATAGTTATCGGAACACAGCCGCTCCGCACCGCTTTTGGCCGTTCCCACCGCTGTAGGCGATGACATTTTATTATAATAACTGTAGATTAATAAAACGAATAGAATAATAACTCAGATCTTTCCTAGAGCACTAAACTTGAAACAAGCTAAGAGTGTGTTGGCAATTATCAGATGCCAAAGGTATCTGAACCTCCGCATTGGTCAGAATTACGTTAAGAAAATAAGTGAATATTTCGTTAAGAAACATATATTGTAGACGAACGTTAGATGCGAGGTACGAGCGACTAAAAGGAGGTCCCGATGGCT
>JAOZKO010000171.1 GCA_029935325.1 Bacteroidales bacterium | reverse complement strand
CGCCGACCGGCTGATTACAAATCAGCTGCTCTGGCCATCTGAGCTACATCGGCTTGACACAATATTATTAAGTGTTTTAAAGAACAAAAGCAGACCCTTTAAAAAGGTCTGCAAATGTATAAAAGATTATTTAAGTACCAAACATTATTTAATCTTTTTCTTGATATTTATACTCACTTTATGTCACAACAGTGAGTTTCAATTTATTAGCTTAAGCTTTTAACTTTTCTTTATGTCGAATTAATTGTTTTTTAATAGCATCTACAGCTAAATCTGTTGCTTCTTCGAATGATTTTGACTGTTTTTTGGCGTAAATGTCTGCCCCTGCAACATCAATTCTTATTTCTGCAATCTTATTTTCTTTATTGGAATCTTTATCCAATTTTAATATTATCTCGCTACCGGTGATTTGGTCGAAAAACTGAGAAAGTTTGCCTACTTTATTTTCAATGAATGAATCTAACTTCTGATCGGTTTTAAAATGTAATGAACTAATTTTTACTTTCATAATTACCTCCTTATTTTAAGCCTTTGGATGAGCTTGTTTATAAATGTTTTTTAGCTTTTCAATCGAGTTATGTGTATAAATCTGTGTCGCTGATAGACTGGCGTGCCCTAAAATTTCTTTTATCGCATTTAAGTCTGCCCCTTTATTTAAAAGGTGTGTAGCGAATGTATGACGCAATACATGTGGACTCTTTTTGCTAATTGTTGTGACGAGACCAAGATAGTAATTAATGCTACGATACACAAGTTTATTATATATTTTTTTACCGTTTTTTGTTAAAAAAAAATAAGATTGGCTATTTTCTTCTACTAAGATGCTGTCTCTATGGGTATTATACTTCCTTAATTGCTCAACTAACTTTGGTGTAATTGGAATAATCCGTTCTTTGTTTCTTTTTCCTAAAACCTTAATTTGCATAGCAGACCAATCAATTTTATTCAATTGTAAATTAACCAATTCAGATACTCTAATTCCGGTGGTATATAATAGGTCGATTATTGTATTATCCATTACGCCTTGAAAGTTTTCTGGAAAATCAACTTCTTGGAACAATAATTCCATATTCTCCTCTTCAACATATACTGGCAGCTTCTTATCAGTTTTTAGCAGATTGATTTTTACCGCAGGGTTTACCTTAATATTTTCACGGATAAGATGATATCTATAAAAAGAACGTAATGCTGTTACTTTTCTGTTAATGCTTCTTTTGGAAATACCATTAGAACTTAGGTGAACAATCCATGCACGAATCATTACGTATTGTGCATCTATAACCTTTATATTATACAGCTCATATATAAACTTCTGAAATTGCTGCAAATCATTGCTGTAAGCCTTAGCTGTATGTGATGAATAACGCCTTTCAAGTTTAATAAAATCAATATATTGTTCAATTACATTCATTGATATTAAAATATAATGTTAAGATAGTACAATAGTTCGTTGAGTTTTTGTTTCTCGCAAAGACGCCAAGACGCAAAGTATTGATTTTGTGAATATCATACATTATTGCATAAAGCTGTATTCACCTGACTGTGTGATTTACACAAAACATTAACGAAGTATTAATAGTAAAGATGGTTAAAAAACTAATGTGATGATTTTAAGATGGTAAAAAAAATAGAGCAAAAAAAAAGCTTTTTCCGAAATCATATCAATTAAGACAATGATTATCCACGGAAAAAGCTCCTCGATAATTACGTAAAATCTTACCTTTAGATCTCAGCGTTCTGACGCAATTGCTGAACGTATATAGCCTTCAACATTTGCTCTCTTTTAACGATTGATTTCTTCTTATAATTCTTGCGAGCACGTAATTCCTTAACAGCTCCAGTTTTTTCAAACTTACGTTTAAACTTCTTTAAGGCTCTGTCAATATTCTCGCCTTCTTTTACAGGTACGATAATCATAATAATACGATCCTTTCTTTTAATGAATAAAAATTAAGATATTCCATTCTGGGATATCGGGCGGCAAAGATATATAATTATTTGCTATTAACACTATTTTAATTTAGTCCTTTTCATGCCATATTCATATATTGTTTGCTTATAGCTAATAAAAATTTTAAATTCCTTTATATCATTTGATTATAACTATTATAATACCTACTTACGAAGCAGTGTTCTAAAGTAATTGATATAGATTAAACTAAAAATATTGTTACTAATCAGTTTATTAAACACTTTAATTGCAAATCTAAAGATAGCTATCGGATTCATTATAAACTAGAAAATTGTGTTTTGTCACTATTTTTGCTCAAAAAAAGCAAAAATATCGCCAAAACCTCACGAATATAAATTAATAACCATGGGCTTCACCCATGGCTATTATTATTTGACCCTTTCAGGGTCAGAGTTATACACAGGATTTTACATCTTTAATTGTAAAACAAATGATACTGATTAGTTGCAAAATATTAAATTTATTCTATAATTATCATCTTACGTCTTTGTACCACATTATCAAACTCAAATTCATAGAAATATACTCCCACACTATATTTGCTTGCATTTAGCAAATATGTATTTGAGCCTTTGACTGCATCAATTTGTTTATCCATTAATACTTTACCAAATAAATCGACAATACGAATCTGCAGCTGCCCTGAATATGGAACCTCAAAATTAATAGTACTAAAACCATTAAATGGATTTGGCTGATTCTGTTGTAAAACAAAACCATTATCCACGCTGGTGGGATTAGCTACAACTCCTGCTACATATTTGCAACTTTCGTTATTTGAAGCTTTAGTATCTCCGCTAAGTTGTACTCTTGCACATATTTTATAAATACCCATCAATACAGTATAGTAATTATTGAAATAATAAATATCGCTTTGACCTGGCGCAAGGTTACCGTTCCATACTTCCTGAATTAATGCTGTACTATTTACATCATACTCAATATTTAAGCTATGGATTGTATCTACTCCCAAATTACTAATACTAATAGCTACCTGCACAGTATCACCAATTACCTCATTATTCTGAGGAAGAAGCACAGCTGTAAGCGCTACATCTTTATCTATTCTGATAGATGCTGTATCATTAAAACCATGTGTATCGCCAATTAAATTGGTTCCTGCTTTAATTCTATATGTTGCCGTTGTAGAGAAAGGTGTTGGGAAAGTATAATCTACGCTTGCTCCTGCAGCCAGATTACCGCTCCAAATACCTGCAATCTGAGATCCATTATCTACTGTATAGTACAAAGGTATGGATGTCAATATTTGAGTTCCGTAATTTTTAATTCTAACTTGAACCTGACTAGAAGTACTTGGTGTAGTATAGCTTGCTGGTGTCAAAATCTCTTTAACTCCTGCATCCTGAGCAATTGCTGGTGGAGATATTTCAATATCATCAATCATCCATCCTTCATAATTGTTTACACTTGGGTTTGACACAAAACCAAATCTAAACTGAATTGGGGTAGAAAGAGTATTAAATGCAGAAAGGTCGTATGCAGAATATCTCCAATTAGAATCAGGACCAGACCATGAGTGGGATCCTCCAATATTTGAATTATACCATCCTGATGATAGTGGGTCGCCCATATAACCTAGGTTAATCCACGTTTGTCCTATATCTTGAGAATACTGAATATATCCTCCGTCATAATTATATTCTGAATCTATACGATGATAGAAGCTTAATGAGCAATTAGGAACTTGTGAAAAATCATAAAATGGAGTATATAAATAATCATCGCTATTATTAAGGTAATTATCATTAAGAGAAGTTACCCATGCCGTACTTGGGCTATGGGCCGAATTAAATATATTTTTTGATGGACTTCCTTTTTTCCATTGCATATTACCACCGCTACTCACAAAATATCCTACTCCTTCAAAGTCATCATCATAAGGAAGTGGTAATATTGGTACTCCTGTAAAGCTTATGCATGCCGTATCATTTGAGAGGTCGTTATCGTTTAGTAATCTAGTAAAAGCACAAATATTAACCTCTCCTATTGGAGCTGCAAACTTAGTATTGAACTCATATATTTCAGAACCATAAGGAAGTATTGTTCCTGTCCAATTTTCTAATACGGGAACTGCATTGCCAGCAATATAGCCCACATTCATACTAGTAAGAGTGTCTTGCCCTAGATTTTCAATCTTTATCTTTACTGTCACTAAGTTACCTGTGCCCGTAAAATTAATAGTTGGCTCTTCAAATTGTGGAGCAACACCAGCATCATGTGGCAATGGATTGTAAACCATAATATCATCGATGGCTATATCTGCGGCAGTTCCAGATGCTTTTACAGCTCTAAACCTAAATCTAATTGTTCCTGAGAAGCCAGATAAATCAACCACAACTTGTTTCCATGGATCAGTCTGAGCATTCTGATGATGCCCCATTACATATCCTACACTATAATACCATTGTCCATTTGAAAGAACATCAACGCGCAACGAATTAATATTAGCACCATACATATGGTACCAGAACCGAAGAGTAGGATGTGAATATGCTGAAATATTAATACAAGGGCTAGTAAACAATGCATAGGAAGATGAATATCCATAAGCCTCTGCATACATATATTTTCCACTTGCACTTCCATAAGTATGATCTGCCGATGGGCCGGTATTGGCGGTATATGTAGATCCATTACCAACATACCACTGAACATTTGTAGATATGTTTTCTATTGACCAACCTTCGCCTATTGTCCCAGGGTCGGAAGTGGTAGCTGAAGGAGAAAAATTCTCAAAGTCTTGATAATATGGCAAAGTATTTACTGTGGTAAAAATATCTATATCTTTTGTATCCATTGAATCAGTCGTTACATCTCCATCACCATTTACAGTTGTCCAAATATTAAAATGATATTGACCATTTGTTGCCATATTAAGGTTATTGATAATGGTAATTTGTTGCTCCTGTCCAATATTAATTACACCAGCATTGATTACTTTATCAGGCACAGATATAGTATTGGTTCCTGTAATAGAGGTATGGATAGTAACAGGATTAGTTGCCATATTAAGGTTTTGACTACCATAATTTTTCATTTTAACAATCAATAATTCTGAAGAAGTTAAACACATGCCAGAGTCAGGTGTAATCATTTCAACAATTCCCATATCAATAATTGGCGTCCCATAAAAATACTTACAGATTGTATCATTAAAAGTATTAGTGTCTTGTGCTAAAACAGTAAAAGCACAAATATTATTATGACCAGGGTCGATAATAATATTAGGAAAGCTTAAAGTATCTTCTGCTCCAGGAAGCATTCCTGCAGTATAATTCTGAACAGGGCCTACAACACTATTAATCATATATGAATAGGAAAATGCAGGCAACGTATCTGTACCATAGTTTTTAAGCACAATCTGTACTGCTACAGTATCAGCTTCAGCTTCAGGATTCATTGGAGAGATAATACTCAAAACACCAGCATCAAAAGGTATTGGAGGTTTTTCATCGGCACCTATAGCGGGAGCAACTGTACTCCTTGGTTCATTATCAATATCCTCAGTTACATTTGCAATTGGAGTACCTTGAAAATTCATCATTCCGTTACTCATATGCAGATTAGTATTTGACATAAAAGAAGGAACTACTGAAATTGAACTCTGCTCCATATTGTATGCAGCTTGCAATGCTGCCAAATTAGTTCTTGGGCCTCCCCAATAAGCCAATGTGCTTCCAGTAGTATATAGATTATTAAAATCTGCCTGAGTAATTGCTGCGACAGATGATATATAATAAGTATATCCATCAGCCATATTAGATAAAATATTGTTTTTGAACTTAATATTAGTTCCACTCGATAGATAAAACGCTCTAGAGTTAACCGAGGATGCAGTTGTTATATTAACTGTATTATGATAGAAGTTTACATAGTTGCTATTATAGCAGTATATACCATAAGGATTTGTAGAACTCCCTTTTAGTGATACCATATTATTTGCAATTATACCTTCATTATTAATTGTACTATTGCAATAGTATAATCTCAAACCATATAAAGAACTTGTGCCTTGGGCAAATATTCTATTTTTTGATACTTCAAATTTACCACTCATATAGTATAAATATACAGAATAGCAATAAGTTACTGTTGTATCATTTCTAAAAGTATTTGACTCTAATATTAGTGAATCTTGATATTGAATATATGCACCATAGCTATAGTAACCT
>JAOZKO010000017.1 GCA_029935325.1 Bacteroidales bacterium | reverse complement strand
ATCATTCCTTGTTCATTATTCATTATTCCTTTTTTTATATATCGAATACTGAATACTGAATGTTGAATATCGAATTGCCGTAAAACCAAACCTCATTATTCATAATTCCTTGTTCATTATTCATTATTCTCTTTGATATTTGAATAAAAAAATAGTTTAGTTTTGCCAAACATAAGATAAATTATTAAACTACTATTAATATGTCCCACTTAATCGCACCATCACTACTATCAGCAGATTTTGCCAATCTAGGCAAAGATGTGGAAATGCTAAACAACTCACAAGCTGATTGGTTACATCTTGATATTATGGATGGACTGTTTGTTCCAAATATATCCTTCGGTTTTCCTATTATAAAAAGCGTGAAAAAGATGACCCAAAAACCTTTGGATGTTCATCTTATGATTGTTGATCCCGATAGATACTTAGAAGAATTTGTAAAAGCTGGCGCAGATATTATTACCGTGCATTACGAAGCTGTAAATCATTTGCACCGAAGTATTCACGCTATTAAAGACCTAGGATGCAAAGCTGGTGTTGTGCTAAATCCTCATACCTCTGTTTCATTATTAGAAAATATTATTGCTGATTTGGATGTTGTTCTTCTTATGAGCGTAAATCCAGGTTATGGAGGGCAAAAATTTATCGAAAATACTTTTGATAAAATTAAAGCACTAAAAGAACTTATACTAAAAAAGAATTCAAAAGCACTTATAGAAATTGATGGAGGTGTTGGAACTCATAATATAAAACAATTGGTAGAAGCAGGTGCTGATGTATTGGTTGCTGGTAATGCTGTTTTTGGATCGGAAAATCCTACTAAGACTATTGAGTTGCTTAAATCTTTTTAGAGAAGAAATTTTCAAATATTCAATATTCAATATTCAACGCTCAATTTTCAAGTAATAATTCGTAATGATTAAGTTTTTTCGGTTAGCAGTTTAAATGCTTTTGTAATTGCTCATTGAACCACAACCTTCTCAACTCCCAAAATCTCCACTCCACTCTGCAAGCGGATAAAATACACTCCCGAGGGATAATTATGTAAATCTATTTTAATAGAATTGGAGTTTCTTTCAACAGCAACTACCTTCAACTCTTTAAGCTCCGAATTAGTAAGATGCAAACTCAAATTCTTATATTGAGTAATATTACTTATATCTACAGTGATAAAATCAGATGTTGGATTTGGGAAAACTTTAAACTTTAAACTTTTGCCTTTAGCCTTTTCACTTTCAAAACCCATCCCATAATACCAACCCATACTATCTAATTTAAGCACCCAAAGACTTTGGGGAATGCCATTATGCCCATCCGAAAACTCCCCACAACAAATATAACCACCGTCAGGTGTGGGTTTGATATCGTTAAGAATATTCTCAACACCCTCCGAAATATAATGCGTATATTCTTTATACCATAAACTATCTCCGTTGGAATTTAGCATTAATATCCATGCTCTGGTATATTGATGTGGTGGATTTATAGCATCTAATTCTATATAATTCCCAATTACAACAATGTTTTTATTTGGCAAAACTACAAGTCTTGACAATTGACGAGTTCTCTCTTCTGAGCAATATTTTTTATTCCAGATATCATTTCCAATTGAATCTAATTTAATTACATTTACATTCCTATGTGATTTATCAGTATAATTATTCATAATAGTATCCCATTCGGCATAAGCCGTACCCACAATATAGTTTCCATCACCGCTATTTTTCACCACAGCCCAATCGTCGTTAAGATTTGGATTGCCCCATACCTTATGCCATTGCTCATTGCCGGCACTGTCAACTTTTAGTACTGTGGCATCGTAGGTGCGCAATTGCCCTTGAAGTGTGGCTCCGTTAAAACTATTGCCTCCTATAATTGCTCCGCCATCTGGACTAGATTCCATAAACCATGCTCGGTTATTTGTTTTATAACTATAATTCTTTTTCCATAATAAGCTACCTAAACTATCGGTTTTCATCAGTTGTATCTTAGAATTGCTAGTTGTATTAGTATCATACTCCTCGCCACAAAACATTAAATCTCTTGAATTTAAACGACAAGCGTCATCAATTGATAGAAATGTATATGTGCTTCCAACTGTATCGCCATAAATTATTTGATTTGTTTTGTTGAAATTGCTATCTGTATATATTAAATAGGCTGATGCATGATTTGGATAACCAACAGTGCCTGACCAAATATATCCATTGTTGTTTCCCAATATTGAAAATGCATTATAAATAATATGACTATCAATACCAAGTGTTGTAGATAATATTGAATCGCCATATATATCTGTTGTTAGAATATTTCTATTTAATGCATAATAGGTTTGAGAATCTTTTGATGTCATATCAAAAATATAGTTTGTATCATTTACTTCAATAATATTCATTCCTGAAGTACCGTGACCCATAGGATTATAAATTTTACTATAAGTAACTTGGGCAGACAAACTGACTGCGAATAGTAAAAATGACGATATGGCTATATAGTATCTCATATTATAAAGCTTAAAGCTAAAGGTGACAATTCACCTTTAGCTTTAAATTACTTCTTATTTTACTTTACTAAACTGCTTTGTTTCAATTAGATTATTATTCTCATAAAAAACCAATTTATATATACCGGGACTTAATTCTGATAAATTAATAACCTCTGTTCCTCTTAAATTAGTAAATGATTTATAAATAAGAATACGTCCAATATTATCAATAACATTACTTATCTGAATGACATATTCAATAAATCGATTTTCTAAATAAAACTCATATTTCATATCATAATTATTAATTATTAATCACTCATTAAACAATGCAAGTTGAACACCCCAAACTACTCAATCCTAAACACAAACTCTCAGCTTATTGGTCTAAAAACTCTAATAAGCTTTTGTTAAGTTCTTCCATTTTAATACTCAAACCATTTACAATCAACTGCGCTCTAAGATAGTACTTTTCTCTTTCGCCCAATTGCTGTTGAATAAATTCTAATACTTCAATCTCATTCATTCCTGCAATTAATGGACGAATAGATTTAGCATTTTTCAAGCGTGATGCCAATGCACTGGCTGACATTTTTAGATAAACTCCTACTCCATTTTGCTGAATTAGCTTTATATTATCGAAAAAACAAGGAGTACCTCCACCAAGTGCTATAACTACATTTTGCAATTCGAAACAAGAGTGCAAAGCTTGTTGTTCGAGTAAACGGAACTCTTGCTCACCTTTCTCCTTAAAGATTTGCTCAATACTCATATTGCTTCTTTCTTCAATAAGCTTATCCAAATCAATAAAATCGAAACCAAGCTTGCGCGAAAGTCTTTTGCCTAAGCTTGACTTTCCGCTACCCATATACCCCATTAAAAAAACCTTATTCATGGCTTCCTCTCTTTAAAGTAAGGACTGTTATCTCAGGTCTGATACCAATACGGGCAGGCATACCGATAAAACCAAAACCAGGATTAACATATAGATATTGATTATCAAACTCGTATAAACCATTCCAATGAGGATAGAGCCATTGAATTGGGCTCCATTTTATTCCACAGCAATTAATCCCCACTTGCATTCCGTGTGTATGACCTGAAAGACTTAATTGAATATTAGTTTTATCTTTTATTTCCATTGCAAAATGCGATGGGTCATGGCTCATCAGGATTTTAAAAGTAACAGCTTCAGCACCTCTTAGGGCACGTTGCAAATCACCATATTGCTTAAATGGTGGTTTTCCCCAATTTTCAACACCAACTAATGCTATAGAATCTCCTCCTCGGTATATAATCTGATTTTCGTTAAGCAATAATTTAAAACCCATGGAAGTTTCTTTATCAATTAGGTTTTGAATTTCTTTATATTTCATTTCTGCCTTTTGCCATTTCACATAGTCTCCCATATCATGATTTCCGAGAATAGAAAACATTCCATATTTTGGATTTAATTTTCCAAAATCGTCAATATAACTATCCATCTCTGCAGAAACATTATTTACCATATCACCTGTAAACAAGATCATATCAGCATTCTGTTTGCGCAAAAGCTCAATTCCTTTCTTAACATTATTAGGATTACTAAAGCTCCCCAAGTGCATATCACTAATCTGTGCCAATCTAAAGCCATCAAATCCTGCTGGTAAATCCTTAAAACAAACTGTATGCTCGCGGACAACAAAATCGCTTTTGCCCCAGATAATACCATAAAGCACCACAAAGAAACTAATAAACGAAAGTGTTAAGCCAATCTTCTGAATAATAAAGTTGCGTCTGTTTTTTCTTTTTACAACATATTTTGGACCGGGCTTTACTATGGCTTTTATTTTATAATAAAGAAACTGGAGGATTACAAAATGTAGAAATATAATTCGTGGCATATAAATAAGAATATAAATGCCAAAGAGGAAAAAGAAACTTCGATATTTTTCAAAGTCCAAACCCGGAATTCCAATCCACAGAAAATGACCAACAAAATATAATAATAGCAATACGCTACTCAACCAATAAATCCTTACAAACCAAGTATAAAAAGTACTACCCTTGAGCCTTCTCATCATTTGCTTGATGCCCATAATATTAAGAACATCAATTAATAAAGAAAACAATACAATTATGGCTAAACGCAAAAACATTATTTAAAATTTTTATAGTTAATCATCATCTTCGTTAAACTCATTGGCCTTTTTCTTTCTATATACTTCGTTATATTCTTTTACAAAATTCACCAATGAATTAAGGTTGCTACGCGAATCATCTAGCTTCTTGATAGCAGATTTTTCACCAGCAATTAGTGTTTTAATATTTCTTTTAATCAACTTAACCATTTGTCCGTTAGCACCCAATGAAATCATAGGTTGATGCGAATTGGACTCATAGGATACTTTGCTGCCATAAAATGTGGTTGAAGAATTAAAATAAACCACAAGCTTGCCTAATTCTACGATAACATAGGGATGATTTTTTCCTCCTATCCTATAGGTTCGTCTATTGGGCGAAAGAAAACCCCATAAATTCTCTGGTGTAGATTCATACGTTACTTCCTTTGCATCTTTATCAGTAAAAACAAGACTATATTTTCCAAATCGCATATTTATTGATAAGGATTCATACTCAATAATATTACCATTTACATAGTCCTCATAAGTCTTATAAACCCCACACTTAACAAAATGCACTTCTTCATCTTGCATTGGAGTATTAAAACCAAATAAAATAATAAGCAGAGTAATTATCACGTTTTTCACAACCCAGATAGATAAAGTATTATTTAATTTCCAATTTCTTCTTCAATTCCTTTGGCAAAGCATCTTTATGCAACATAATTGCAACAGTATTCATTCTTAAATAAGCATCAGACATATTCAAATAACCACCATTATCATTAGACGTAGCCTTCCATGAATTTTTAGTAACATAATAAGCAGTACCATTCTGGTCTTTTAGTAAAGCTGTTAAATGCATAAGATGGTCATCTGTAACTTGATAATTATCAAATGCTGCTTGGCGCATATCTTCTGTAACCTGTTTTTCGGGTACTGGAGATTTAAAACTATACATATTTTTATATAGCTCAGTTGGTGACATCTCTTCCCATTTACTTTGCTCTGAACCTTCAAGGTTTTCCACTTCTGTTTCTGGCAAAATAGCTAGAGCCTTTGCATGTGAAAATCCTTTATTGCTAACATCACCATCCCAACAAACAGAATACCCTTGCTTTAGAGCCGATTGAATCAGGTTCATCATTTCATCTAAAGGGATATTATAATAATCGTTATAGCTCCAATTATCGGGCAATTGTAAATGCACATTTTTATAATAAGGCAAATACTTATATGATGTTATTTCCACATAATCATCAGCGTTAAATTTAGTCTCCACTACTAATTGCTTTGCTTTTTCTTCCAAAGGTTCTGGATCTCCCAAATAGGAATTCAATATTGAAGTAAAAGCACCCTGCCATGCAGTGCTTAGCTTTCGTGATGGATTTTTAATAACACTTTTAACAAATCCTCTCAATACATTATCTAATTCTCCGTGCACATGCTTGTCAAATCCTCCAATAAAACCTGGATAGTCTGCATCTAGCACTATTCCATGCTCAGCTATTACCTTAGTTACATCATGAGCTTGCCCACCGGGTCCAAAATTAGAAGATCCATGCATTCGTACATAATTTTCAGCCTTAGCTTGGTATGCATAATACACAAAATACATTTCTGATAAATCTAACTCCCTACCATCTATTCTCATTATTTCTGTTTCTACAAATGATGTAGCTGCATAGCTCCAACATGTACCAGAATTATCTTGACTCTTTACAGTAGAATTAGGAACTGTTGCTATTGTATCAAATTGAAAGCCTTCAATTGAATCATTTACCTCTTGAGCCATAATACTATTGATATTGAACAATACTGACACACAAAGAACTGTTACTTTAAAAAACATATATTTCATTACTCTTACTTTTTAGTTTACATAAAAAGCAAAGATAGGTTTTTTGCCGTTTCTATTTATCACATTTTAGGCATAACAAATAATATGGTAGTAATTAATAAATTCACTAATTTTGCAAACATATACACACACACAAACCAATTGAGTATTATTATGAAAAGAGTTATTTTAGTAATATTATTATTCTCATTTTTGGGATTAGAAACTTATGCCCAAAGCTTTTACGGTAAAGCAGCAAAAAACTATATCCAAAGTGCTAAAGAAGTGCATATCAATAAGAAAACAAATCAGATTGATTATATTGCATTTGATGACAATTACAGACTAAACATATCGGGACTAAATGCTTGGTTGCAGAAGCAATTCAAACTAAGTGATAATGCAGGGCTAGTTGAAATAAGCAGAAATACGGATAAATTAGACCAAACACACATAAGATATAAGCTTAGTGTAAACAATGTATTGATACATGACGCAATGATAATTGTGCATGCTAATGGTAATAGTATTTTTGCAATTAATGGAAATGTCCAATCGGAAGCTATTGCAAATTATTCTGCAAGCATTACTGAAGCCACTGCTCTTAATTACGCACTTTCATTTGTCGATGCAGAGGTTTACAAATGGCAATTAGCAGAAGAGGAACAGTTTATTAAGGATTATAATAATGATTCTGAAGCTAGTTTCTTTCCAACTGCAGATATGAGAATTATTAGAAATAAGAACTCTCAGAACTATAGATTATCATATCGCTTTAATATCTACGCTCACAAACCAATGAGCCGCCAATATGTATTTGTGGACGCTCAGAATGGAGAGATTCTTTTTACAAATAGCCTTATTCACCATTCTGACAGTGTGGGTAGTGCTTTAACAAAGTATAGCAGTACAAAAACAATTACAACAGATTTATACAATAGTTCTTTCCGCTTGCGCGAAAGTGGCAGAGGATTAGGAATAGAAACCTACGACCTTAATACTTCAACCTCTTATGGTGCTGCTGTTGACTTTACTGATTCTGATAATTATTGGAATAATGTAAATTCTCAGCAAGATGAAATTGCCACAGATGCACATTGGGGTATGGAAATGACTTATGATTACTTCTATATTTTACATAATAGAAATAGTATTGATGGAAATGGGTATAAACTTAGGTCTTATGTTCATTATGATAATAATTATGCTAATGCTTTTTGGAATGGTCAGTTTATGACTTTTGGTGATGGAAATTCTAGCATAGGTCCATTAGTTTCTTTAGATATTGTTGGTCATGAAATATCTCATGGACTAACTTCTAATACTGCGGACCTTGATTATCAAGATGAATCTGGTGCAATGAATGAAGCCTTTAGCGATATTTTCGGAACAGCTATTGAGTTTTATGGCAAGCCAAGTGCAGCAAACTGGTTAATGGGTGAAAATATTGGAAATGCAATGCGCTCAATGTCTAATCCTAAATCAAAAGGGGATCCAGATACATATTTAGGACAGTATTATTATTTAGGCACAGCAGATAATGGTGGTGTGCACACTAATAGTGGTGTTTTAAATCATTGCTTCTATCTTATGTCTGCAGGCGGAACAGGAATAAATGATAATAATGATACATTTAATGTAAGTGGAGTAGGAATTGACACTGCAGGAGCTATTGCTTTTAGAGCTCTAACGGTATATCTGGTAAACACTTCACAACATATAGATGGTAGGTTCTATTTTATTAAATCTGCTATAGATTTATACGGACCATGCTCTGCTCCTGTAGAAGCAACTACAAATGCTTTCTATGCGGTAGGAATTGGCGCTGCTTACCAATCAGGTGTTAATGCTGATTTTGATGCTGTTATAACCAACTTTTGTCAACCACCAGCAGCTGTAAGTTTTTCTAATTTAAGCAATAATGGCATGAGCTTTATTTGGGATTTTGGTGATGGAAGTTCAAGTACTGCTCTAAACCCAACTCACACATATACTAGCTATGGTGATTTTACTGTTAGTCTTTCAACAAATGGAGGAAGCTGTGGTCAAGATTCTATAATCAAAATTGAATATATAAGTGTTGATACAGCCAATCCTTGTTTAGTAAATATGCCTCCTTTTGGTAGCCAAACAATAACAGACTGCAAAGGGATATTATTTGATTCAGGAGGCCCTAATAATTATGCTGACAATACAAATGTTACAACCACAATTTCACCAATAGGAGCAATGAGTGTTACATTAACTTTTACCGCATTTGATTTTGAAACAGGCTATGATTATTTAAAAATATATAATGGAACTAGTGCTTCATCTCCTTTAATTGGTACCTATGACGGAAATAACCTCCCTAATGGTGGCACTATTGTAGCGAATAGTGGATCAGTAACTTTAGTACAAACAACTGATGCTGGTGTAACTAAACCTGGATTTATAGCCAATTGGCAATGCAACTTTGCAAGCGCACCTCCTGTGGGCGATTTTATTGCCGACGACACCAATACTTGTTCAGGAATTGTTACGTTTACTGATTTAAGTCAAAATGGACCAAATAGCTGGGCATGGGATTTTGGTGATGGAAGCACTTCATCACAAAGAAACCCAACACATACTTATGGTCAAAGCGGAACATATACAGTTAGCCTAACTGCTACAAACAACTATGGCAACCATCAAATAATTAAGAATAGTTATATTAAGATTAATAAACCATGGCAGCCAATTATACCTTCTGGGGCTGTGTGCAATAGTGGTATTATCACCTTAAATGCCGTTGGTAATGGCTTGATAAATTGGTATACAGATGCTACCTCATCGACAATATTAGATACAGGAGCGGTATTTACAACTCCTAATTTAAGTGCTACTACATCATATTGGGCTGAGAATATAATTGAAAAACCAATTCAAAGTGTAGGAAAAGCTGCAGCAACTCCTGGTGGAGCAAACCTTAATTACGATCAGTCTTTGATATTTGATGTTTATAAGAACGTAATTCTAAAGACAGTGAAAGTATATGCTTATAGTGCTGGTTCTAGAACTATTAAACTCACAAATTCATCAGGGACAACACTCGATTCTAAAGTGATAAGTGTTGTAATTGGATGGAATACTGTGACTCTTGACTTTAATCTTCCTATTGCTACAGAATTACATTTGGCAGGAAAGAATTTACACCGTAGTAATGTTGCTGTATCGTATCCATATAGTTTACCTGGAGTACTTAGTATTAACAAAAGTAGTGCTGGAAGTAATCCACTAAACTACTACTATTACTTTTATGATTGGGAAGTACAAGAGATAGCGTGTAAAAGTCCTAGAGTTGAAGTATTTGCTTATGTAAATCAAAATTCACCTTCTGCTGACTTTAGCACTAATGGTGATCCATATGTACAATTCGATGATATTACAACAAATCCAGGAACCAACCATTGGAATTTTGGCGATCAATCAGCATCACAATTGGGAAGTCCAATACATTTATATTTGCAGAACGGAACATTTCAGGTAAAATTAGTAGTAGATAATGGATGTGGTTTAGATTCCATCACAAAACCTATTACTGTTAGTTCAGCTACTGGAATAAATAATATAGGCAATAGTTCAGGTATATCACTTTATCCTAATCCTAATAATGGAATCTTTAATCTTCAGATTGAAGGTGAACATCAGTTTGAGGACCTAGAGGTTTATGATATGATGGGTAATCTAGTATTACAGAAAGGCATTAGCAAAAACGACTCTAATACTAAGATAAACATTAGCACATATAGTTCAGGAGTTTATTATATTAGATTAATTTCTCAAGACAAAATAGCAAATCTGCGACTTATCAAACAATAAAACATAAAGCATATGAACACAGTTAAGATATTAGTAACATTATTAGTTGTAAGCATATTAGGCGTCCTAACTTGGGCTATGTTTCTCCCTTCAAGTGTTCACATCGAACAGAAAGTAGTTATTGATGCACCTATGGAGAAGGTATTCAGTCAAGTAAATAACTTCCACAATTGGCAAAATTGGTCACCGTGGAAAGACAGCACATTAAGCACTGTTTACGAAGGCTCTAGAGAAGGAGTTGGTGCTAAGATGATTTGGACCGATCCAAAAGAAGGAAAAAGCATACAGACTATAATTGAGAGCACTGAGAACAAAATGGTTGTTACAGAATTGATTTTCAACAAGCAAGACAGCGGTGCTAAGAACTACTTCTATTTTGAACAAAAAAGCGATGGAGTGGAAGTAAGCTGGGTAATGGATGTAGAAGCTCTTAGTTTTCCTATGGGAAGATTTGCAGGATATATGATTGAAAAAGGCGCTAATTTTAACTTTAACAAAGGTCTTGAAAGCATAAAGAACTATTGCGAATCCAATGCTGATATTCCTGATTTTGGTGGATATGAAATTATTGATGAGGTATTAGCTGAGAAGTACTTTTTGAGTTATGAAAGCTCTGGCACTATGGATGAATTAGGAACCAAGATTGGAAATGCATTTGGTGAAATTATGATAAATATGGGAAGCTTGCAGATTACTCCTAGCGGCAAACCACATGTGGAATGGAACGAGTTTGACCCAGAGTCAGTTTCTTCATTTCGCTGCATGATGCCAATAGCAGTAAATCAGGATTTAGAAGGAGAAGTTTCCTCATATACAATTCCTGAAGGTAGATTTATTTGGTTAAAATATATGGGCGCTTACGACAAATCAGCAATTGCATGGGAAAACCTTGATAAATATGTGGAATATAATAATCTGGAAATGAATGGCAGCCCCTTTGAAGAATATGTAACAGATCCAAGTATGGAAGCTGATACTAATAATTGGATTACTAATATTTATTTTCCTGTTAAGGAAAAATAGTAACAAAACTTTTAAAAGTAAAGAAATGCCTTGATTTTATCAGGGCATTTTTGTTTATCAATAGTTTAGTCAATCAATAATCGTTATCCAAGAAATACTGTAAAGTTTTAGTCTCTAGATAATCCTTAAACTGTGCAGTCATATCATTAATTATGGTTCCAAGAAGGCATTTTTTAAATGGGCAATAATTATATCCCATTGGGCAATCATAATCAGGCATCCTGCCTTCAATAGCTTCATAAATATCGAGTAAACTTATTTCTTTAGGCTCCTTAATCAAATAAAAACCACCCGATGGGCCTCTATTACTTCCTACCATACCAACTTTATTTAGCCTTTGCATAACTTTTGCAACATGGTGTTTAGAGAACTTAAACTCCTCAGAAATTTTAACCACATTTGTTAAGCCTTCACTTTTAGCTATAAAAACCATACTGTGAATAGCAATACTTGCAGCTTCGGATAAGTTAAAAATCTTATTTGACATTTATTAGTTTTATATGTTTGTCCTATTCGTAATTTATGCAAAAATATACAAATATATTATGTGTTTTATTTAAAATTAAAATAAATAAGCACTTAATTGCTTAAATAGGGTATTTGAAGCACTTAGAGTACTTGGAGTTTGAAGTACTTAGAGTACTTGGAGTTAATTTAGAACCGTTGGCACTTTAGACACTTTAGGCACTTTAGACACTTTAGACACTTTAGACACTTTAGACACTTCAAATACTTTAGTCACTAAAAAAATAGAATTTCTCATATCAATAAAAATCTTTAGATTTGCCGTCTAAACTAATACAAGAAGAGATGTCAACAGCAAATACAGTAAGTAAGACAAAAGTAACGACTCACGTTTTACAAGAAATGAAGCTTAAAGGCGAGAAAATCGCCATGTTAACGGCTTACGATTTTAGTTTTGCAAAAATACTAGATGATTCAGGAATAGATATTATATTAGTAGGAGACTCTGCATCAAATGTTATGGCAGGCTTTGACTCTACCCTACCCATTACATTAAATGATATGATTTACCATGCTTCGTCTGTAGTGCGCGCAGCAAAGCGACCATTGGTAGTTGTGGATTTACCTTTTGGAACATATCAGGGAAACTCCAAAGAGGCACTTTCTAGCGCCATTAGAATAATGAAGGAGTCGGGTGCTAATGCAGTAAAGATGGAAGGTGGATCGGAAATTATTGAGTCCGTAAAAAGAATTATCTCAGCAGGAATTCCTGTAATGGGTCATTTGGGCCTTACGCCACAATCAATACATAAATTCGGAACTTATGTGGTAAGAGCTACCAACGAAGAGGAAGCTGATCAGTTAAGAAGGGATGCCGATTTACTAGAAGAAGCAGGTTGCTTTGGAATAATTTTAGAGAAAATCCCAGCAGATTTAGCAGGAGAAGTTACTGAAGAAGTAAAAATTCCTGTAATAGGAATTGGCGCTGGCGGTCAGGTTGACGGGCAAGTACTTGTGCTTCATGATATGCTTGGTATTACTCAAGATTTTTCACCAAGATTTCTACGACGATACCACAATCTTAAAGAAGAAATAATGGGTTCAGTTCAGGCTTATATTACAGATGTTAAGTCTAAGGATTTCCCTAATGAAAGAGAACAGTATTGATTTTTGGTTCGAAGTTCGGAGTTGGGAGTTCCAAAACAAACACAAAACAACAAACACAAAACACAAAACACATTAACCCTCCGAAGCTTTAGCGAAGAAGGTAAACACAAAATACACATTGCAATCACCAGAATATGAAGAGTTTTAAGGATACTGTTCTATACGAGGACAATCACTTATTGATAGTAAATAAGGCTGCTGGAGAAATTGTTCAAGGTGATAAAACTGGTGACACTCCACTTAGTGAAAAAGCCAAACTATACCTTAAAGAAAAGTATAATAAGCCCGGCAAAGTATATATGGGAGTTGTGCATCGGCTCGACAGACCCACCAGTGGCGCATTAATATTTGCGAGAACTGATAAGGCATTGGGACGACTCAATAAAATGCTTAGGGAACACGAAATAAAAAAGACCTATTGGGCAGTAGTGGAAAAAGCTCCTGCAATTCCTCAAGGAGAGCTTATAAGTTTTCTTAAGAAAAACCCAAAGAACAATAAATCTTATGTGGTGAGTAAAAACACTAATGGCGCTCAAGAAGCCATCCTTACTTATAAGCATATTACCTCCTCCGACAAATATCACCTTATTGAAGTAGAATTACAAACAGGGCGACATCACCAAATAAGAGTTCAGTTATCGCAAATTGGATGTATAATAAAAGGTGACCTGAAATACGGTGCAAAGCGTAGTAATCCTGATGCTTCCATTAGTTTACATGCTCGCTACCTGAAGTTTATTCACCCTGTTAAAAAAGAGGAAATGACAATTACTGCATCTGTACCTAATGATCCTCTTTGGATGTATTTTCAGAACTCAGGCATTGTAAAATAATGAATGAGTCCAGTCTAAAAATAGCCTATTCTTAGACGTGACTCATAAACGCCTTAGTTTAATAGCTTTGTTAATACCTCTAGCCCCTCATCTGTATCATATACCATTGCAACATACTGATAATCATTCTCTAAAGTAAATCTGTCTGGAAGAATAATTGCCAATTTATCATCTTTTGTTTTGAACCATGCGATATTAAAATACTTCTTTGGATTACTATGATACCATTTTAAGTTATTGTAATTCCACAGAATATTTTGACCATGCTGAACAACATTAATGGTATTAAAACGAAGCCTTTCACCATTTGAATCTATAATCCTATTCTCTGCTAAAACTGGCAAAGGGGGACTAGGCATTGGGCGATCACAATTATAAAAACCTAAATCTACAATCTGGATATTACGAGTATATTTCCAATCATCAATTGCCTTACTCAGTTTAGTTGCGTTATTAATTCTTTCTTTATTATCAGCTCTTCTTTTATTCTCAAGGGTAGTAACTCTCTCTAATTCTTCTTTAGCTTGCTCAAACTTTTCCTCATTAATTACAGGAATAATGCTAAAACTTAATAGTTTATCTCCCTTTTTCAAGTTTAGGCTCAAATCACCTGATGTACCTTCCAAATATATCTTATCCCATACCACTGAATAATAACTTACACTGAAATCTTGTCCTTGCTTTATTTCTAGATTCAAACTATCAATATTCTCAAACTCAGTTCCCTTTACAATTTCTTCACTGGCAGGAAAAGCATAGTTCTCAATTTCACCAACTCTCATATATTTTTTCTCCACAAGTTGAACTATCCTCTCCTCTATTACTATATCTTCACTAGCAACCTCATAATTCTCTTCATAATTATAAGCATAATCACCAGAATAATCAATAGAATCTGTTTCACTAATATTTTCTTCCTGACTTACAACTTTTGATATATCAGACTCGTCCTCTGTTGACATATATTCCCACTCATTTTTCAGCGTATCGTATTGGTAAAAATTATATGTTTCTTCATAATTAGAAACAAGTTCGATATCAATCTTTTTTCCTTCTTTCAAATATAGTTGCTTACCATTTGATTGTGCATCTATTTGAAACATTCCAGCGGATGTGAATGTATAATTAACACCAACGGAATCATAATCCATGGGAATTCCTGATAAATAGAAATCCATTGGATTATAAAAGTCCCTAAAATCAATTGCAATATCTTCTGTAACTATGTCCCCATTTATATCAACAAAAGCATTTTTGGGAATATTAATAACAGTTCCGTTTTTAGTAGTAATTTTTTGCTTTTTACTATTATCAATATTGAAGTTTTCAAACTCTATAATCTCACCAAAGGGAGGATCAATTTTTCTTTTGGCAACAACAATTGTATCTTGATGTGTTTGCTGAAGACTATCGGCAATCACCTCAACAGCAATGGACTCATCACTATTATCCAAAAGAGATATTACAGCAAAATATGAAATTGCAGCTATAGCTAGAATAGAAAGACCTCCAATGCCCCAACTAAGACCTGATGACAAACCACCGCTTACTGATGAAGTTGCTCCACTATAATAATTTTGAAGTATATCCTTAAACGACTTCTTCAACTCAATAATTTCTGAATCACTTATTGTTGGTCTATCTGTTATAATTTTCTTATTTGCCTTCATAGAATCTATATTTTTAAAAATCAATTACTACTATTTTCACTCAAACTATTTCTTAAAGCTTTTATACAAAACAATAAGTAAATATCAATATTGCTACCGACAATAATACCTCAATGCCTTTACGTTTACTCAATTGCAATATATCTGCATTTAACTTTTTTCTAATTCGATGCAAACTCACTCTCAAGCTTTCCTCGCTTTTCCCTACTATTACAGCCATTTGCTTAAAGGATAAATAATCAAAGTATTTCATCTGAATAAGGTCAATTTCCTTATTAGAAAGATTATCTAAGCTTTCAATAAGAAGACCAACAGAACTCGGCTGCTCATATATTTCATCCATTGCCTTCATTAGAAACTTCTTCTCAATAAAATATTTTCTTTCAACTTTCTTTCTTCGATAAAAAAGCAGAATCTCATTTGTAGCAATCTTATAAATCCACGAAATCAATGCCCTAGAGTGTAGCATCTTAAACTTATCTCTGCTTTGTAAAGCTTTCAGAAATGCCAAACTAACAATATCAGAGGCATCCTCTTTCCTTTCTATTCTTGAAAAAACATATCGAAATAAGCTTATATATTCACTTTTATAGAGCTCTTCGAGTTCCTTCTCAAAATCATCTTTGGAAATTGATTTACTGATAATATCTTTAGTATTTGCCATCTGTGAATTGCTCATATTATCCTCATTTAATTTGTATTTCTTCTGCAAAAGCTTAAAAACTTTCTGCTTACTACTTATATAATACCTTAAGCTTAGATTTGTTACAAAATATTTTTCGTTAAAGCTCTATCTCACTCATTACCTGCCTTATTGTAATAAACTCTACACTTGTTATCGCTGACTTAAGTGCAGGAGTACCGGTGCTGCTTAGGGCTTTATCAATTTCATCACCTTTAACAATGCCAATGGAGCCATCGGGCAAATAAACTAGAATAGAAATATTATTATCTCTATTGAAGGAAAAAGAAATTGGATCAATTGTAATATTCAGATAAATAATTTTATAACTAAGGTCTGACTTATCAATGATAATCAATCTTTTAACAGGAATATTTAAATCTTTATCATCGGTGAAATATGCTTTAAGCATGGCTATAGAAGTAGTATCAGTAAAGTTAAAATTAGTTCCACTTAATCCATTTTTCTCAAATACTCTTGTCAAATACATAGGGCTAGGATAAGAGTTTAGTAATGCTTCTTCCTCATATCGTAGAATATTATAATAATACTTCATCCACTCCTCCTCAGTCATATCACGCTCCTCAGGGCTCATATAAGTTCTAAGCAGATTCCAAGCATTTCTACGATTCTTTGCAATGCTAATTTTCAATCTATTTTTATCTCTTATCACATTTTTATCATAGCGCCTTACTCGCTTTGCTAAGGCATTAAGATAACGGTTATAATCTGCTGCATAAACCTCTCTCAGGTCCTCCTTCTTCCTACTATTCTTTGGCTTTACAGGATAGGCATTCAGTGAAATAATATCCCCATTCTTCTTCTTAAGATATAAAATAAAAGTCCTTCCTGCGCCATCATACTTAAGCCTTAAATCTACATAAGACATTCTGCTAATTGGCCTAAATTCTTTTGAACTCATAGATTCCTCAATAACCCAGGTATATTTCTTAAAGGAATTAAGCTCAGGATGAGCTCTATAGAATGCTTTTCGAGGATATTTAGTAGCTCTTGTCATTGACTCCAATCTGGTTTGATTTCTATTAAAACCAAAATTGATATACTTCCTGACAACTGTCTTCTCTTTATAAAGCCTGAAAATACCTGGATTAACATTCGAGCTCATACTATAAGCTGAATTCATATTATTGAGCGTATCCCAGAATCTATCTTCAAAAAACAAAGTATCATAAGTGATTCTGAAAATCTGATTAGAAAATAGTCTTTCGTACTGCAGGTACGCATTAGAATACACATTTAAGTTTGAATTATTTTGCTTAAACACTCCAAAATATGATTTACTTTTTTGTTCTGGTGACTCCTTTACTTGCGTAAAAACTATTGTTTTATTATCCAATGCTCGTTTCAAGTTTGTATTATCTATTGATGATATGGAATCCGTTTCGATATACTTAATATTACTTTTCTTGAAAAACAATAAATCATTCTTTGCATCTGGAATATTATTACCAGAAAGAAAGATACTATCAACATACTTAAGTCCCTCTAAATAAATCCCTGCTGCTGAAATACTATTATCTCTAAGATCAATTACCCTTAGATTCTTTGCAGATGCCAATAGTGAAATATTATAAAGTCCACAGTCACGCAATTGAAGTTTACGAATCATCCCCATATTCACCATTAATTCACCCATTGAAGTTGGGCTAATAGTACGGCAACCGTTTATTAATAGAGTTTTTACTTTCATATCAGCAATAAAGGAAATAGGTATATCGGAGATTTTTACATTTGTAAGCTTAAGAGTATTGACTGAAACACAATACTTTAGTTTTGAAAGCAATATTTCAAAATCCCTTCTACTAATATTATCAAACTCTAATAAATTGATTTCTGTAGCGTAAACAGCTGTTAGTGGTAGCAAACTTACTGAAGAATCGGAGTTTACAAATTTAGCGTGATATATACTTTGCTTTTGGGCAAAAGCATTATAGGTTGTTTCAAAGAATGAGGATTGAATATCTAGAACAATTTTTGTGTTTGCTTTACTATTTCTTTCGTAGGTAGATTGTCTATTTGCACGCCTTTGAGCATGAAGGTTCCCTGCAAATATGATTACAGCTAGTAAAAATAAATAGTTCTTTATCATTTAGGATATATTTAAAAACGTTAGTAATACAATGAACTTAGAATCGAATTATTAATAAAAAAATAGAGTATAGTCCTCAGGTTTTATCCTCCCAATTTTTATATCATTTTATTAAACCACAATTGTGCCAATTTGTAAAAAAGGAATTTTGCTTTTTTATTGAATAAATATTAAGATTTTCCCTTTGATTAATTATAAGATTTGATCTGAAAAACTAATAATTTAACACACAAATTATACTTTATTGACATTGAAACGTACACTTGAGTTGCATTATTGTATTATATTTTTTAAACATTGCTGCTTT
>JAOZKO010000016.1 GCA_029935325.1 Bacteroidales bacterium | reverse complement strand
AATTTAGTTTTCCTCCCTCTGCTAAGCCAGTAAAGAAATCTAATCTTGTTTTGCTCAGGTGGCTTTTGCTACCCAACACATTATCATCATACCACATGGCATAAAGATATGGGTTTGGATCTTTACAAGTATTAAAGAACTGGACAAAATTCTGAAATGCTGTTTCATCAATTTTATCAATGGTATTGATAATACTCAATGCCAAATAAGCTTCGCCTGCAGTGGAAGGTAGGCTTGATGCACTTTCAAATTCACTTCTAGCTTCATCGAGCTTGTTTTCACTAAAGGCATCCCAGCCTTTTTGTAAAGCACTCTGTGCCACGACTTGGCTCGACAAAGTAGCTAATATAATAATTGTCAGAAATGTTTTAAGGAATCTAGTCATAATAAAATCTTTTTGTTTAAAAATAAAGACGCAATTTAGAAAAAAAAATATTCCATAATACCTAAAAATAAAAAAAATCTTTTCATAAACTATTACATAAACTTATAAATAAATTGTCTTTTTAGTTGTTTTTTTTAAAGGTCTAATAATTCATTAAAAATACATTTTAAAAGCAGCAATATTTTTTGTTAATTTGCGAACCCATTTTTCTCTTTACAGAGAGAAAGAAAATTAATTGCAATAATCCTTATGATAATAGTATTACACAAATTATAAAGTATTAGATATGATAGATTTTAGATTAGATGAAAAGGAATTAGCGATACAAGCAAAGTACCGTGATTTCACCTCTCGCTTAATAACACCAAACGCACGTAAATATGATTTATCTGCAGAATTTCCTTGGGAGGTTGTTAAAGCAGCCTATAAAGAAGGTATAATGAATGGCCCTCTTCCAACAAAATTTGGTGGAAATGGATATTCCCTTATTGAAGGAGCAATTGCTGCTGAGGAGCTTGGAGCTGGCTGTATTGGTATTGGTATTGGTATCGAAGCCAACACTTTAGCTCTTACACCATTATTGTTATCAGCTAATGAGGAACAGCAAGAGCGCTTTTATGGTCAAATTAATGATGAGCAAGGAGTTGCTGCATATGCTCTTACTGAGCCTAATGCAGGGTCTGATGTTCAAGGCATTAAAACCACTGCCATAAGAAAAGGCGATAAGTATATTATTAATGGTCACAAACGCTTTATCACAAATGCTGAAGTTTCTACTTTTTTAACTGTTTTTGCTTTGACTGATCCTGAACGCGGTAGTCGTAGTTTATCAGCAATTGTAGTTCCTACTAATTCTCCTGGTATAGAGATTAAACCTCATATGCTAAAAATGGGACAACGTGCTTCTGTTCAAAATGAAATTATTTTTACTGACGTGGAAGTTCCTGTAAGTAATTTATTAGGACAAGAAGGTCATGGATTCCTTATTGCAATGAAAACTTTTGATAGAACAAGAAATGGTGTTGGTGCCTTAGCTCTTGGAGCTGCTCGTACTGCCTACGAAACTTCTCGTGACTGGTCTAAGAAGAGAATACAATTTGGAAAACCAATTGCTGCACAGCAGATTATTGGATTTATGTTAGCCGATATGGCTACCTCTCTTGAAGCATCTCGTGCTTTGATTTGGCAAGCAGCAACTGCTTACGACCAAGGCTTAAAAACTGCTTCTAAATTATCAGCAATGGCAAAACTATTTGCTTCTGATAATGCAATGAAAATTGCTACTGATGCTGTTCAGGTAATGGCTGGCGATGGTTATTCTCAAGATTATTTAGTTGAAAAAATTATGCGTGATGTTAAGTTAAACCAAATTTATGAAGGAACTAATCAAGTACAGAGGTTAGTAATTTCTAAGAATATATTGAAATAAGCAACTATTCAATTCACATAAAAAAAAGCCCATTATCATTGATAGTGGGCTTTTTTATTGATTCTAAAATTCTATAATTAATTTCTATTTCATCTCATCATCAAAATGCTTATAGAAATAAATAATTGTTTCTATTCCTTTATAGAAATTAAATAGAGGATAGTTCTCATTAGGAGAGTGAATTGCATCTGATTCCAAGCCAAAGCCCATTAAAATAGATTTAATACCTAGCACATCTTCGAATGTTGAAATAATAGGAATACTTCCACCTGATCGTGTTGGTACAGGAACTTTATCGAAAGCCTGAGTATATGCTTTTTCAGCTGCTTTATAAGCAGGCATATCAATTGGCGAAACATAAGCCTGACCACCATGCAATGGTGTAACCTCTACCTTTATATAAGGTGGAGCTATTGACTCAAGATGTTCTTTTACCATTAGGCTTATTTTTTCATTATTTTGATGAGGCACCAATCTCATAGAAATTTTTGCTTGTGCAATTGATGGCAATACCGTTTTAGCACCTTCACCAATATACCCACTCCAAATACCGTTAACATCAAGCGATGGTCTGATTCCTGTACGCTCATTTGTTGAATATCCCTTCTCACCAAAAACCTCATCAACATCTAAAGCCTTTTTGTAGCCATCGAGATTAAAAGGAGCTTTTGCCATTGCTGCACGCTCTTGGTCACTAACAATTAATACATCATCGTAGAATCCTGGAATAGTAATATGGTTATTCTCATCAGTTAATGATGCTATCATTTTTGCTAATTCATTGGCAGGATTTGCAACTGCTCCACCAAAGATTCCACTATGAAGATCATGATCAGGACCAGTAACCTTAACTTCCACATAGCTTAATCCTCTTAAACCTGTAGTAATGGAAGGAATATCTTGGGCAATCATACCAGTATCCGAAACTAAGATTGTATCTGCTTTAAGCATCTCTTTATTTTCAGTACACCATTTGCCTAAATTTGGAGAACCAATCTCTTCTTCTCCTTCAATCATAAACTTTACGTTTACTGTAAGCATATCTGCTGCGACAAGTGCCTCGAAAGCCTTTACATGCATAAATGCCTGACCTTTATCATCATCAGCACCACGTGCATATATCTTTCCATCTCTAATCTCTGGCTCAAATGGAGGGCTATCCCAAAGATCGATGGGATCTACTGGCATAACATCATAATGTCCATAAACAAGTACTGTTGGCTTGCTTGGGTCAATCATCTTTTCAGCATAAACCACTGGATTTCCATCCGAAGGCATAACTACTGCTTTATCAACACCTGCCGCAATCAATGAAGCTTTTAATGCCTCAGCCATACGTTGCATATCAGGTTTATGGTCTGCTATTGAACTTATTGAAGGTATTCTAATCAATTCAAATAATTCATCGAGAAACCTATCTTTATTGTCATTTAGGTAATTAACTGCGTTGTTCATCATTAAAAATTTTATATAAATAAGGTCACGAATTTAGAATAATTTCCTTTATAAAAATTATTTATTTTTGCATACAACTATTTTTTAATAATCGCTGTCTTCTAGCTGGATTGATAAACTCTAAAGTATTGAAACGATTTTTAACATTTATATTATTTGCATTTATTAGTAGTTCTATTTATGGACAACTAATAATAAATCAAACAGGCACTGTAGCTCAGTGGGTTCAGAACAACCTTGTGGGTACTGGTGTTACTGTTAGTAATGTCACTTTCTCTGGTTCTGCCCAAAGTATTGGCACTTTTTCTTCTGGAACCACTACAGGAAACCTTGGGTTTAATAGTGGATTGGTTATTTCTACTGGCAATGTAAGCCAACTACCTGGTCCAGGAAGTGCATTTTGCTCTGCAAATGTTGGAGGTGGTTCTGACCCTTTGCTAGCAGCACTTATCACACAGTCCATTAAGGATGCTACTATTTTAGAATTTGATTTCATTCCAGTATCTGATACACTAAAATTCCGATATGTATTTGGTTCTGAAGAGTATCCTGAATTTGTTAACAGCATTAATGATGTTTTTGGTTTTTTCGTTAGTGGATTAAACCCATATGGTGGATCATATAGCAATGTAAATGTTGCACTGATACCAGGAACTAGCACTCCTATCACTATAAATAACGTAAATCCAAATGTCAACTCTGCTTACTATGTAAATAATGCTTACGGAACTTTCGTTAAACTTGATGGTTTTACTACAGTACTAACAGCATGGATAAGAGTTATCCCATGTGTTACCTATCATATTAAGATAGCAATTGGGGATGCTCAGGACCATATTTATGATTCAGGTGTATTTTTTGAAGCAAATAGTTTTATGAGTAATGCTATTTTGATTGATCAAACTACATCAAGCCTTATTGACACAACAGCTGTAGAGGGCTGTAATGATGCAATTATTACATTCAAACTACCACATATTAGAGCGACACCCACATATATAAATTATTATGCAACGGGAACAGCAATCAATGGAACTGATTATACTCAAATTCCATCTTTTGTTATTATCCCTGCGGGGCAAGACTCAATAAATTTAACAATACATCCTATATTAGATAACATTGTAGAACCAACAGAATATGTTGATTTAATTGTTAATACTTCTGCATGTACATATGACACCGTAAGAGTTAGCATTAAAGATAACTCATCTCCTGTAGCTACCATACCCAATGATACCGTTATTTGCGGAAGCGGAACAGTTAATCTAACAAGTACAGTTAGCGGCGGCTATTCTCCTTATACTTATTTATGGAGCAATGGAGATACTAATGCCAATACTGTTGTTAATCCAACAACCACTACCACTTACAGCTTAGTAGTTTCTGATTTATGCCAAAATGATTCCACTTCAGAAATGACAATAAAAGTATCAGAGCCTATATTTCAAGTATTTGGAGATACTGTATGTATTGGAGATAGCGCATTACTATATGTTGTTGATAGCGCAGCAAATACATACTTATGGAATGACGGTTCTATCACATCACAATTATTGGTTAGTCCTAATTTATCTACCCAGTACCATGTAACAGTAACTGATAGTTTAGGATGTACCAATCAAGATATTGCAATGGTTATAATAAATCCACTACCAATTATAAACACAAGTCCTGATACTATTATATGTAATGGATCTTCAGCTAAGCTCAGGGCTTATGGCAATTATAATTTTCTTTGGGGAACTGGATCAAATTCATCATCAATAGTTGTTTCTCCAAATATTTTAACAACTTACGATTTAACGATTACAGATATTAATCAATGTCAGAATACAACACAAATTGAAATAGATGTATTGCCGATTCCTACTGCAGAAATTATTTCGGATTACGATACAATCTGCATTGGGCAAACTACTACCCTTAGTGCAAATGGAGGAGACGAATATCAGTGGAATAATGGTAGCTTTTTGCAAAATATCAGTGTACATCCAGAAACTAATACCGAATACACTCTAACCGTAACAAGCATATCTAATTACACTTATTGCTCTCATGACACAAGTTTTATTCTAGGAGTAAAACGCTGTAATTATTTTTATTTCCCCAATGCATTTACACCTGATGGCAATGGACTAAACGAAGGCTTTGGTGTGGTGGGAGTATTTGAAGCCATTGTGTCTTTTCAATTTTACATCTACGATAGATGGGGAAATCAAGTCTTTTACTCTGACAACCCAACTGAAAAATGGAATGGTAGAATTAATGGTATCGACGCAACGTCGGATGTATATACATATATCGTTTTTATTAAAGAAGGATATAGTGAAGCATATACTTTGAAAGGGACTGTGCATTTAGTTAGGTAGAAGTAGAGCTTTTTTACTTGGTAGCTTTATAATAACTGTTTACATACTTTCTTGAACATCCACATCAAAATCACTTATTAACTCAATTACAGTCGTCTGTGTGTGCACATCAAAACTATCAAACATATTTGCATTCTATTTCAATTTTCTTTAATATTGCATCTCAATTGTTTCTAAACTCTTTGATATGAAAAAAATGTTGCTTTTCATTGCTTTCGTTAGCTCTTATATATTCTTAATTTCAAGTTCTTCTTTATATGCACAAACTCAAGTTATAGTAGGAGTTGAAAATTTTTCTGATTACAAAATTCCTATTAAAATTCACAATAAATATGGATGGTCACAACAACTCTATAAAGCATCAGAAATTGGTGCTTCTGGGCTAATAGATGCCATTGCATTTAAAGTAATCAACACATCACCAGTATTAGTTGATTCCCAAAAAATATATCTTGCTGAAATTGCAAATAGCAGCTTCGATAGCTCGGGATACTCTAATCCGCAAAACTATGGCGCTACTTTAGTTTATAATGATACCGTAACTATTAGTAATGGATGGATCCAATTAAACCTTCAAGCACCCTTCTATTATTCTGGAAATAAAAACTTAGTGTTATTTTATGAAAATCATAGTGGAGTTTCTATTGCAAATTTGCCAGTTTTTCAAACTTTTCACAATATAGATGAAACTCTTTGCAAGTACAATTACGATAGTACTTTTAGCAGCGCATTTAGTGCTAATGCCAGCTTTTATAATTATAGGAATGTAATAAAACTAAACTTTTTACAAATTCGAAATGACCTAGCAGTAAATAGCTGGAATTTACCAGCGACTGGATCATCTGCTAATGGTTCAATGCCAATATCTTTAGAAATAAAAAATAATGGAACAGATTCGGTGTCATCATATATAGTAAAATATAGTATTGATAATGGTCTAACTTGGAAATCAAAAAGCATTACAACACCCTTAATTCCTTCAGCAACAACTAATATTCAGTTCAATTCTACTAGTGAGGTTGCTGATATGAGTAATGCTAGAGTTTACAGATGTATTGCCATAGTTGAAAGCGTGGGTGACCTTAATAAATATAATGACACATTGAGATCAGATATTTGCATTTGTAATGGAAGTTTATCTGGGGTTTACACAATTGGAAAAGACACTGCAGCAGACTTTTATAATTTAAGTGGGGCTATCCAATCAATTCGTAATTGTGGTATGAGTGGGCCAATTACTCTCAAAATTATGAATGGTATTTACAACGAACAGGTTTTAATTGACAGCATTCCATCTTCAATAACCAATCCTATTGTAATAGAGTCATTATCTGGCAATGCTGATGATGTGGTATTTAAGTTTGATGCAGTATCATCTAGTTCGAACTACATAATAAAAATTACTAATACAGATTATTTGGCATTAAAAAATATTTCTTTTAAATCACTAAGTAATGATTATGCTAATTTACTATATTTTGAAAACAGCAATCACCTATTGATAGAGAGCAATAAATTATTTGGAACAATGAATATTTTATATTCTTACGATCAAACATCATTGAAGACACATAATTGTAGTGATTTAATTATTCGCAAAAACATATGTTATTCTAATAAATATGCAATATACGTATCTGGGTCTAATTCGAATCACATATCAAATATTTATATCTTAAATAATGAAATTAATAACGTAACAAGTTCTGGAATTTATGCTGGCTATGCAGACAATACATATATTAATGATAATAAAATATACTCAGTAGAAAAAAACTCCAATGGAATTAGTTTATATAAATGCTATAATGGTAAAGAAGTGGTAAGAAATGATATTGATACTTATAAGCGAAATATTTCTTTAAAATATGTTTTTGGAGTAAGTTCAAGTCCTTTTATTATTGCAAATAATCTTTTATATGGCTCGTCTAATGGCTCTAATGATGTATATATATATAATTGCAACAATCTAAACTTTGATTATAATACTCTAGTAGGCAATAGCTTGAGTAGTAGCAATGCAGTCATTACGGTTAGAGGAACTAATACTGGCATGGGATACGCTCTACGTTTAAGAAATAATATTATTATTAATAAAAGTGATGGATTAGCAATTAATCTTTATGCTTGGGGTAATTACACTATCGACTATAATAATTACTATACAAATGGATTAGTTTTTGGGAAATATGGCTCGGTAACTGCAGCAACATTTGCAAACTTCAAATCACTTTCAAGTACTGACATCAACTCTAAAGATTCAAATCTTGTATTTACTGCCACAAATAATGTGCACACCAATGATATAAACATTAAAGGAGCAGGTATACTATTATCAAGTATCTCAACTGATTTTGACAATCAAACTCGATCAAACCCACCTTGCATCGGTGCAGATGAGTTTATTACAACAACAAAAGATGCTGCTTTAATTCGTTTTTATACAGTCGAAAGCACTAACTCTACTCATGATATTAGTATAGCAGTTAAAAATATGGGAAGTACAAATATTACTGCAATAAATTTGGGGTGGAGTATTGATGATAGTATTCAAAATCCTGTAACTTGGGCTGGAAATATTTCTCCTACTGATAGCATTGTAATACCCCTTGGAACTAATACCTTTATTCTTGATAGTATTTATGATATGAAAGTATGGATTGATTCTGCTAATGCTAGTCCTGATTCAAACAAATATAATGATACTGTTTCAATAACTGATTATCAGAGGCGACTCCCTGGTGGTATATATATTATTGGTAAAAGTGATACGGCTGATTTTAAGACTCTAAAAATCGCCATTGACCGTATTAATAATGTCGGAATATCTGGGCATATAATTTTTAGTATTGAAAATGGTATTTACGAAGGCCAATACGAACTTCGAAAAAGCATATACACTGACAGTAATAGGACAGTTACTTTTCAATCATTATCTGGAGATTCGTCAGATGTATATTTAACCTTTCAAGGTATTGGATTTGAAAATTACTTATTTTATATAGATAGAATACCTTATATTTATTTCAAGAATTTATCTTTCAAAAGATATAATTCAGATGAATCAACTATTCTGCATTTATATTTGACTGACAATATTCATATTAGTTCTTGTGCTTTTTACGGCATACCATTTATTAACGGCAATAGTACTTTGGGGCTAATATATTCGCAAGTTTCTAACCATGTTAATATTGATAAATCTAGATTCTACAGCGGACATAC
This sequence comes from Bacteroidales bacterium, assembly GCA_029935325.1. GTDB lineage: Bacteria > Bacteroidota > Bacteroidia > Bacteroidales > UBA1556 > UBA6267. The sequence goes on along the minus strand of JAOZKO010000016.1, from coordinate 9,667 downwards.
AGGAATAAATATATATGGATCAGATCGTAGTAATGTTCCTTTTGAGATAAATATTACTGATAATATTATCAACGACTTTTTCTATTATGGTCTGAAAATAGCAGGCGCAGACATGTTGGCTAACTGCCACGTAAAAAGAAATTCATTTTTAAGCACAAATACTACAATATCTACTCCGCAAGTAATAAGGTTGGAGGCTACTGGAAATATTGTATTTTCAGAAAATACCATAGATTATTCAGTAGGACTTAATACCACAGGAATACATATTGGAGGCTTTAATCCAACAAATAATCCAAATTATTTGCTCAGAGTTTATAATAATTACATTAAAACTAGTTATAGAGGTATTTATGCATATGGAATGTTTGGTGTAAAAGGAGTAGAGATACTATACAATACATTGGACATCAATATATCAGCATCACAAGCATCTACTGCAATTTATACAAGCTCAGTAACTAACCTTACAATAAAGAACAACTCTTTTGATAGTCAATCTCATTTATGCTTTCAATCATATTATAACACCAACAATTCACCAACTATTTTTGACTATAATAATATATTTTCAACTGCAAATTATCCAATTAATATTAACTCAACAAATTATTCATTTTCTAGCTATCAATCTGGCACTAATCAAGGGGCAAATTCAGTAAGCACAAACCCAGTTTTCATTAATCAAAATGATTGTCATGCATTTGATACTATTTTGAATAATGCAGGAACACCCGTTAGTGGCTATACAACTGATATAGATGGAGATATCCGCGATAGCATAAATCCAGATATTGGTGCAGATGAATTTTCTATGTATGCAAATAATGCATCAGTAACAGCAATAAATTCACCAATGAGCCTTAGTACTATAGGTAATGTTCCTGTTAAGATTTCAATTAGAAACTTAGGCTTCAATAATTTGGTTTCTGACTCTCTTCATTTTCAACTTGACAGCGGAGTTATAATGTCAAGTTATTGGAGTGGAAACCTTGCACCATTGGCTGTTGATAGTATTATTTTTATAGGTACCGCTGGACTAAGTCCTGGTAAACACATATTGAAGGTATGGTCATCAATGCCAAATGGTGTACTTGATCCAGAAACTAAAAATGATACATTAATAGTTGAGTTATTTGCTCAAACCATGCCAGGTATTGATTTAGATTCAACTAATTTGATAGCCGACATTCAATACTGCAATGACTCATTGTTAGCACCTATAACCATAAGAAATCTTGGAGATATTAAGCTCGTAATAAATAGCGACTTTAATAACGCGCCATGGGTTCATTTAGATAGTAACGCACAAAACACAATTGCTGCGGACGACTCCTTAGTGTATAATCTTATTTTTAGTTCCGCAGGAATGGCTACAGCTACATATACTGGCTTTATAAGACTAACCACTAATGACTTAGGAAACCCTATCATTGTAATTCCCTGCACTTTAATTGTGCAGAACAACCTTTCTTCAGGGGTTGATCTAGGGTCAGATACATCATCTTGTGGTTCATTTACCCTAGATGCAGGAAATGCTTATAGTAATTACTTATGGAGCAATGGCGGCAGCAGTCAAACTATAACCGTTACAAACTCAGGCATATATAGTGTAACTACTAGCAATACTGGCAGTTATTGTGTTTCTTCTGATACTATAAATGTGCTTATTAATGCAAATCCTGTAGCCTCAATTAGTGGAATAAATAACACTGCTTGCACAAATGATACAGCAACAATAATTCTTGTTTCTCCAATAGGTGGAAACTTAACAGGCCCTGTGTTAGCAGGGAATATATTTGACCCTTCTGTTATTGGGTCAGGAAGTTACAGCTATTCTTATTCTTATACTGATTCATTAAGTTGTACTGATACGATTACACAGACTGTAAATATTTATTCGCCTCAAGCGATTACTTTTTCAGGCTTAAATAATACTTATTGCCATGGTGATTCTTCAAGTTCATTAATAGGAAATCCATCTGGTGGTGTATTTAATGGATTAGGAATAGTACAAAACAGCTTTCACCCAATAATTGCTGGATTTGGAAACCATAACATTATTTATTCATATAATGATACAAATAACTGTACTAATTTTGATACAGTAATGACGACTGTTTTTCCTTCAGCACCAATTGTAATCAACGGCTTAAACGCTACTTACTGTCAAGATGATACCTTATCATTATTATCTGGAAGCCCTATAAATGGTATGTTTTTCGGAAATGGCATTAGTCAGGATTCTTTTAATCCTACCGTTGCAGGTCCAGGAAATCATTATGTGGTTTATTCCTATACTGATACTAATAGTTGTATAAATAATGATTCAATAATGACAACTGTATTTTCACCAGAATTTGCAATTAGCATATTTGATTATCAAAATCAATATTGTAGTAATAGTGCAACAGACACTATTAGTGCTTCCCCAAGTGGGGGCCTTTTTAGTGGAATTGGTATGAGTGCTAGCATCTTTAATCCAATAATACATGGAGTAGGAAGTCAATATATTACATATTCAAAATTAGATTCAAATCAGTGCATTATATCTGATAGTGTTTTGTTTATAGTACATGGAATTCCAAATTCCTCATTAATAATTAACAACCATAAATATTGCAGTAATGATAATCCTATTATTTTTCAAGGGATACCATTTGGAGGTATATTCAACGGCTTAGGGATGACGGATAGTACTTTTAGCCCAAATATAGCAAGTGGAGGATATCACGATATTATATATGTATATTCTGATACTAACAATTGTTCCGACACTTCTTTAGCAACAGTTTTAGTTAGTGAACCAATTGTACATTTAGGAGTTGATACAAATATTTGCGGAAGTGGATTTATTACTTTGAACGCCGGTTTATTCTCTTCATATTTATGGTCAACTGGGGCTATTTCTCAAAGTATTATAATCGATTCTACTGGAATAGGATACAACAGCATAAGTGTTGACCTAACAGTAACGGACTCCATAAATTGTCAAAACTTTGACACTATAAATATTCATTTTCTAAACTGCACAAACTTAAATAATGTGAACTTTGAAGAATTCTATATTTCGGTTTACCCTAATCCATCAACAGGCTTAGTTAATATTACTAGTAGTTTGACTCAAATACCTAGCATCAATATGCAAATATTCAATGAATTGGGAGCTTGCATATTGACAAGGGAAATTCCGAATAATTCTGGTATATTTAATGAAAAAGTTAGTTTAGAAAATTACTCTAAAGGGGTGTATTTTATTAGATTATCTACTGGCAAACAGTATAAAGTATTTAAAATTATGCTACAATAGTATTATCTAATTTCATAACCATCAATTAATCATAGGTGGTGTTTATCTTTGAATAATAACTTAGTTTGCAAGCTGTACTTTTTGATGATAATATTGACGACCTATTTTATGCTAATATTATTAAATCGATCCTAACGACCTTTGAGCCCTTAGTATCTCTTTATGGACAAATAATCAATATTCAATCAATAATAAATAGGATGAAATACTGTTCCTTTTTCGCTAAATTCAATAGCAGGCATCGGAAATTTCAAAAAACTAATAACATTAAAAAAAGATTTTAGAAACTTTGATTTTGTAGGTATTCTTGTCCAATCAACATCCAAAGAAAGGTAATATTGTCGGTAGCGATCGTAGGGTGCAATGGGGTGACCATCAACTTCATCAGGATTTGAGAAACCGCCCAACATTCCCTCTGCACCATAACCCACAGCCACATTAAGCCACTTTGGAAACCTACTATCATCTGGCATAAAGCTATAGATATTAGCACTCAACCAATATGTTTGTCCATTATAATCTTTTAACGCTCGCTCCATAAAAGAACTCCCCAAAACATTTGGGCGCATTGCTGCATATTTGGTTGTATGAAAACTATATCGCATTGATATTCGCTGCTCTTTCCACACTGCTGCCTGTGTCATATATATTCCTGAGCCAATAGCATTAGCTGCCATATCACCCCATGAAAAACCCCAGTTTTGGCTGTAGGCATCTAACATCTCGATGGAAGTGAGATAAACAAAACCAAGACTACCACCATACCATATGGATTTTTTATGCGAAACACCAGACCACCTTAGCATATCATAACCTATTTTACCAAGAAAATACGATGTTGTAGCATGCCCTACTTTATCTACTTGCAACCATTCTGAATTATCGTTAAAACTATGCCATGAGCTTTTTTCAAAATCACTATACCATGCATAATTTAGCCCAACCACTGAACCAACCCAAATACTACCCTCTATGGCGGCAACAGCATAAAGTTTCTTTTTGCTAAGTACTGAATCTGCAGGGAGAATCTGAGCATTAAGACCTTGTATTCCATATAAGAATATCAGTGCAAATAAAGCCAGACTTTTTAAAAATTTCATTCTAATAAATATATAATTTGCAAATATAGAACTATTGTTTATACGCTATGCTAGAAAAGTTTGGAACGCGGATAACACAGATTGGGCGGATAATCACAGGTTTCTTTTTGGAAATACTCGAAATATGATACTAAGATAAGCCAGACTAGATTGGAACACTGATGACACAGATTGGAACACCGATGACACAGATTGGGCGGATAATCACAGGTTTCTTTTTGGAAATACTCGAAATATGATACTAAGATAAGCCAGACTAGATTGGAACACTGATGACACAGATTGAGCAGATAATTGCAGATTTTTGCCGAAAAGACTCCCTCCAACATTATCCACCTTTAAAAGTTAATAAATCGTGAAAAACACCTTAATTCTGATAAAAGATTATAATCATCTTTATTTTTTTTAAAAGCATACGATAATCTCTAATAATATACGTTAAAGATAACGTAGTAATATCATTTATGAAGCTAAATATCATCATATTAATAAGTACAATTCTATTTGTATTGCCTGGGTTAAAAGGCAATGCTCAGGATATGATTGTCTATGATGAACATAAGATACTAGAGTTAAAATTTTCATTTCAGCCCTACGAAAGTGAAAATAGTCTTCCTAATTACTTCATTACAAATATGGCTGAAGCTCAATCACGCATGAGAAGTTATTATCATTATAAAATCTCCACAAAAGCAAAGCTTAAGCTTATTAAAAAGCCTAATAATAATTATCAATTATTGATTAATGTTGATAGCCTTATTTGTGATGGCGATTTTTTTTATAAAGGTTTTTATTTCAAAAAACTTATTATTCCTAATAGTATTTACTTTAGTTACGGAATAATAGAAGCTAATAGTCAATCTGTTATAACTAAAAATATTCCATTAACTTATACTCAGGCAAATTATATCCTAGACTCCACTTTTAATGATAGCACAGCAAAAGCTTCTTTTAATATTGTAAAAGAGAAGCTGACTTTTAGTTTTTCTCAGGAGCAGAAAGATAGTTTTGAATCAGCCCTTGGCAATATTAATAAGTATTATGAGGAAGGAGAAAAACTCAAAGAAATTAATATTGAGCTTAACGCTTTGGATATTAATGATATCGACAGAATAATGCTCCAAAATATTGATATAAAATATATTCGCAAAAAAGTACACAAACTACAAATGCCAAACTTCGCCTCTGCCCTATCTTTGAGCGAGACTGACCCTGCTGGTTATTATTTGCTTTATACCAAAATCACAAAAAGAACGGAAGCAATATATAAGTTATATCGAAATACTACTAGTAAAATGGATTCTGTTTATTACCATAGCGGTGTGCAGTTTTTAGCTGATAGCAATGAGCTAAGGGCGGTGCAGTATTTTCATAAATCCTTAAGTGTGGATTCAAATTTTATTCCAAGCATTTACCAATTAGCATTAATTGATTTCCAGAATAATAGATTTCTCCTAGCTGAAGAGAAGCTTAATAAGCTTTTATTATTATCTCAAAATACTAATCACATAAATCAGTTGGCGAATGCAACTTATGTGGGAATGCTTTTAAGAGGAATAGAATGGAATAATGAGGAAAATTATAGCGAAGGCTTAAATATTTTGGTAGAAGCAAAGAATTTCTGCGATAATAATAATGCTGTAATTATTTGCGATAGCAAACAAGACTCATCTATCAAAGTTGCCCAATACGGAATGTATATGTCTTATTTGAGTATTGCCGGAGCTTCAATTCAAAGGGGGCGCTTGGATATGACTGAGGATTATCTTAATACTGCTTACTATTATCAAAAGAATAATTCGGAAGCAATTACCAATACAAATAAGGTTGATGCTTTATACAATCTGTTAATAACAGAATATTTACGACTGAGCATTGAAAGTAATACCGCTTATCAAAACAGAAAAGCAAATGCCTACTGGGAAAAAGCCGATAGCTTAAGCAAAGCTCATCAACTAGATGACTCAAAAAGCTTTGTGGCAGAAGTTGAGATTAAGCTAAATAAAACTATTACATCTACACCTTCAACTAATACTAGCAATCAATCAATGTCTAATTTTAGACAAGCTAATACGACTGCAAAACCCAAAAGCACTCCAAAACCAAAACAAATACAAGAATCTAAAAAACCTAATGAGATTGCTCTGCAGAATTACGAAAGACATATTGATAAGGGGGAAATATATTTGAATTATAGAAGGTATCACCTGGCTTATCCAGAGTTTAGTGCTGCCAAATCCATTGCAGAGCAGTTTAATTTTAAAGAAAATACCGAATTAGACATTATGCTTCAACAAAGTGGCAGACCGTTGATAATGCAGAATATAGAAGATGGTAGCCTACATGCTTGGGCAGGAAGGTATAGCACTGCTAAATTGATATTAAAAAGTGCTAATAGAGAAATCATTAAGCTAAATTTGCAAAAGGATTCTATATTGCAGCTTGCCGTAAGTAAATTGGAAAAACTATTGCAGAAGCAGGATGATGATATAAAAGTAAAAGAGTTTGATATTGCTATGCAAAAGGCGAAAAGCAGTATCAATCTTCTAGATTTTATTTCAGCAGAAACTTATTGCAAAAGTGCTATTATTATTTGTCAGCAAAATCCTCATATAGATTTGAACAAAGACTATCCAGAGAAATTATTACTAAAATACACCGATGTTATAAGCTATCAAAAGCTTATTCAGCAAGCTGAGGAACATTGTTCTTCAGGAGAATATCAGGCATCAATTAATAGCTTTGCAAAAGCAGATAGTTTATATTATTCTACAACACTAAAATCTTCAAGTATTATTGCTAAAAGCTTAAACTCACTTATGGCAAACTGCGAAAGTTCAGGCATAAGCAATGCTGGCATTAATTATGCTTTACAGCAAAATAAGCCAGAATTGGCATTTGACTTATGGAAATCAGCAATTAGTAATAATGAAATAATTAATGAAGAATTATCAAAAAAGTGCATGCAAGAATTAGCAATTTATGATAACGACAATTACCCTGATTTAAACAAAAAAAGTCTTTATTTAAAACGATTTGGTAAGAATAAGACCTTTTCAAAATACAAAAAATATTATTATTCAGAATTTTAGAAACACTATTATATGACATCTCAATATAAAGCAGCAAGTATTAGGACTTTTGGAAAATACATTTCGATATTTTTTATATTTCTATTTATTATATTACAAACAACATTAAGATCTCAAAGCCATTATCCTCAGGATTATTTTGCTTCTCCACTTGATTTCCCTTTTATTTTATCAGGGAGTTTTGCGGAATTACGCGGGAACCACTTTCACTCAGGTCTGGATATTAAAACCCAAGGAGTAGTTGGCAAAAAAGTTTATGCCATTGCCGATGGATATGTTGTAAGGATAAAAGTATCGCCTTGGGGCTATGGCAATGCATTATATATCAGACACCCAAATGGATACACATCCGTTTACGCTCACCTACATCGCTATAACGATACCATTGCAGACATTATAAAAGCAACACAATACAAAAAGAAAAGTTTTGCCGTAGAAATTTTCCCAAAAGCGGGAAGTATTAAAGTTAAAAAGGGTGAACTAATAGCTTTTGCAGGTAATAGCGGAAGTTCTGGAGGACCACATTTGCATTTTGAAATTCGCGATAGCAGAACCGAGGAACCCATTAATCCTTTGTTTTTTGGATATAAAGTTGCGGATCATCAATATCCAGTTATGCGAAAACTAAGGCTTTATAATTATATTGACAACCAAAGCATCTATAATTATAAAGAATATAAAATCTCGCAAAAGGGCAAGAATATAAAACTAATCAGTTCAGACACAATAAATATTTCAACACCTCACTTCTACCCTGCTGTTGAAGGCTTTGATAGATGGAATGCTGCCACTAATAAAAATGGATATTATAGGCTAAGGTTCTTTTTTGATGATAGTATGTTCTTTGAATTTATTGCTGATAAAATAAATTTCAGTCAAAAAAGGAATATCAATTCGTATATAGATTATAAGGAATACAAAAATAAATCACAACGCTTTCAACGCACTTATGTTGAAGAAAATACCTACCTATCTAATATTATTAATGTACGAAATAATGGGATTCTTCATATTACTGATAAAAAAGCTCATAAGCTAAAGATAATAGCTAGTGATTTTGCTGGTCAAGAATCTGTATTAGAGTTTTATGTGCGAAATAAAGGAGACCTTAAACATAAAGAGAGGAAGGAAAGTACAGCCTTTATGTGGAATCATAGCAATACCTATCGCAATACAGATATTGAGTTCTCAATTCCCAAAGGAGCACTATTTGACAATCAATATTTTTGGGTAAAAAGTTTAAAGAACCCATATAGCAAATACAGTAAATTACATAGTATTTATGATATTGGCGTACCATTAAAAAAATACTGTCAGCTAAAGATTAAATTAGACAGCAATGCCAAAGTTCGCAATTACAAAAAATTATGTATTATAAGTCTTGATGGTAAAGACAGAAGAGTGTATGAAGGGGGCAAATATGTAAATGGATATATGGAAACTAAGACTCGAAGTTTTGGCAGGTATTATATTGGAATTGACACCATTGCCCCTATTATTAAGCCCGCAAATATATATTCAAAAAAGAATATTACTAAGCAATCGACCATTAGTTTTACTGCAACCGATAATCTTTCAGGTATAAATAGATATAAAGCCACTTTGGATGACAAATGGATACTATTAAAATATGATCCAAAGAAAAGCCGCTTATACTACGAAATAGATGAGCATTTTCCATCTGGCAGCCATAAGTTTGTAATAAAAGTATGGGATAGCAAATCAAATATGAGCAAGAAGGAATATGTTCTTATTCGGAATTAGCCTTTGTTTTCAGGGCTATTTACATGAGACATGAAGTTGTGTTGCTTTAATCTAGCAGAGGGCACACGAATAGAGCATTCGTAAATGTAGTTAATATAGTTTAAAAAAAAACAAAAAAGCCTGAACTGCTATTGTTCATGCGTTTGCGTTATTCTGCTTTGTTTTGCATTCTATTTTCGTGAACCTACGCGGGGACTTATTGAACTTTCTGATTGAAGATTTGAAGTTTATTGAGGCCGTTTACAGACAGTTATAATTGGTTGTAGTTTGTGTGTATTTAACATAATATTTTGTTTGTATTTGGCTACTAATCAGTATCATATTTTTTACAATTAAAATTATAATTCCCTACGTATATCACTGACCCTGAAAGGGTCAAACGTGAATAACCATGGATGAAA
>JAOZKO010000170.1 GCA_029935325.1 Bacteroidales bacterium | reverse complement strand
CCCATTCCACGAGCAACAACAGCAGCGTGAGAAGTCATACCTCCACGAGCAGTTAAAATACCGTTAGCAATGTTCATTCCCTCTAAATCTTCTGGTGAAGTTTCGATACGAGCTAAAATAGCATTTTCGAATTTTGTGCACTCATCGGCAAAGAAAACTAACTGACCAGTTGCAGCACCCGGAGAAGCTGGCAAACCTTTAGTTAATACTTTTGCAGAAGCCATAGCTTCTTTATCAAAAACTGGGTGTAATAATTCGTCTAATTTATTAGGCTCAACTCTCATTACAGCCTCTTTTTCATCAATTCTACCTTGGTCAAGCATTTCAATTGCCATGCGAACCATTGCAGCACCAGTACGTTTTCCGCTACGTGTTTGCAGCATCCATAACATACCGTCTTGAACTGTAAATTCAATATCTTGCATATCGTTATAATGGTCTTCTAGCTTTTGCTGAATATCCATTAATTCTGAATACATTTTTGGCATTACTTCTTCTAAAGATGGGAAGTTAGCAGCTCTATCTGCCTCAGTTACATTTTGTAATGCAGCCCAACGTTTTGAACCTTCTAAAGTAATTTCTTGAGGAGTACGAACACCAGCAACAACATCTTCTCCTTGAGCATCAATTAAATACTCACCGTTGAAAATATCTTCTCCTGTACCTGCATCGCGTGTAAACGCAACACCAGTAGCAGAGTTTTTACCCATATTTCCGTAAACCATAGCTTGTACGTTTACAGCAGTTCCCCACTCACCAGGGATTTTATTCATTCTACGGTAATAAACAGCACGGTCGGTTTCCCATGAATCGAAAACAGCCATTACTGCTCCCCATAACTGATCCCAAGGATCATCAGGGAATTGCTGACCTGTTTGCTTAACAACAGCAGCTTTAAATTTTGCAACTAATTCTTTAAGGTGAACAACAGTAAAATCAGTATCTAACTCTAATCCGTTAGCCTCTTTTACTTCTTCCATAATCTCTTCAAATGGATCGATATCTTCCTTGCTCTCTGGTTTCATTCCCATAACAACATCACCATACATCTGCACGAATCTTCTGTACGAATCCCAAGCAAAACGGTCGTTACCAGATTTGCGGGCTATTCCTTCTACAGCTTCATCGTTAAGACCAAGGTTAAGAACAGTGTCCATCATACCTGGCATAGAAACTCTAGCACCAGAACGAACAGAAAGTAATAAAGGATTTTCTTTTGATCCAAAAGTAGTTCCAAGGATTTTTTCTGTATTTTTAACGGCAGCTTCTACTTCTGCTTTAATTAAAGCAACAGTTTTGTCTTGTCCAATAGTGTTGTACTCTGTACAAACTTCAGTTGTAATTGTGAACCCCGGAGGAACTGGTACACCTATTAAATTCATCTCGGCAAGGTTAGCACCTTTACCTCCTAGCAGATTTTTCATCTCTGCCTTACCTTCGGCTAATTTGTTGCCAAATGTATAAACGCGTTTCATTGTCATATTGTTGATATTATGTTGTTTGATATAATTTTCCTAATTGATTTTAAACGGTGGCGAAGATAGTGAAAAAAGTAATGATAATCCTTGATTTATGCTTGTTTTTATTGAATTCAAATAGTAGACTTTATAACAATTAAAATCCTAAGGCACTATTTATCTTTTCCCGTTTAACTGCATTATTTTTATTGTCCATAGCTGGTGCTATGCAGAAGGAAAATGCCTTGGTAAACAAAAAAATCTTAAACACTGTCTAAATACGACTTCAATCATTATAAAATCTAATGTACTTTTGCGGCTTCAAATATCTTGACAAATATGAAATTCAGATTATATTCTTGGACTATGCCAGTTTTATTGTTGCTGATGTTTATCCCTTCTCAGGAAAAGGTGTCTGAATGGATAGTGGAAAAGAAAACCAACGATATTACTGTGAGTACAAGAACTAATTCCTTGTCAGATATAAGGGAGGTAAAAGTTACGACGGAGGTAGATGCTTCACTTTCAACATTAGTAAATTTGATTAAAGATGTGGAAGGTCAACCTAAGTGGGCATATAAAGTAATTGAGGCTAAAGAAGTGAAAGCATTTAGTAATTTTCACTGGATTGCATATTCAGTAACAGAATTGCCTTGGCCTATGAGCAATAGAGATAATGTTACCGATTGTAAACTAACTCAGTATAGTGATTCAAGTATTTTGATTTATACAAAATCAGTTGATGGATATGTAGAAGAATCTAGTGATAATGTTCGCATCCCATACATTCGAGTGATATGGGAATTTACACCTTTAAAGTCAGGTAAAGTTAAAGTTAAATTTCAGATGTTATTAAAGATAGGTGGTTCGGTGCCCGAATGGGTAGCAAATATGTTTGTTGATGAAGGTCCTTATCAGACAATTATGAAATTGCGTGAAATGGTATTAAGGGATGAATATAAAGATGTTAAACTACACTATATTAAAGAATAAGTATGGAAAATAAAAAATACCATAAGTGGAGAGTTTATGATATTTCTATGGCTCATTTTTTCCATGATATTTATTCTTCGTTTTTAGCACCGCTTTTGCCTTTGCTAATTGAAAAATTGGGAATGAATTACTTTCTAGCAGGTACTCTCACACTTTATGGTAGATTGCCATCGCTAATGAATCCTCTAATTGGTTGGTTGGCAGATAAAATAATTATTCGATATTTTATTATTCTAACACCTGCAATTACTGCTATTACAATGAGTTTTATTGGCTTAGTTAGTAATTATTATCAACTATTGGTTTTGTTATTGATAATGGGTTTTAGCGCAGCTTTCTTTCATGTTCCTGCTCCTGTATTGATTAAAAATGTATCTGGAAATCAGCGAGGTAAAGGAATGAGCTATTATGCCCTGGCAGGAGAATTAGCTAGAGCAATTGGCCCTTTGTTGATAGTGTCTGCAGTTTCGTGGTGGGGTTTGGAAGGGAGTTGGAGAATAATGCCTGTGGGATTAATCGCCTCAGGGATTTTGTTTTTCAGACTTCGTAAACTCAAGGATTTTGATGTTAAACCACCAATTAATAAAAAGCGTTTATCCAAAGCGCAAATGAATAAATTAATGGTATTTTTTGCCATTATTACAGGTTATATTCTTGGTCGTGGAATGATTAGATCTCTATTAGTTACCTTTTTACCTACCTACTTCACAACCTCTGGTAGTAGTTTGTGGACAGGTACAATCGTATTAGTATTAGTAGAATTAGCAGGTGCGGCAGGAACTTTACTGGCAGGAAATTATTCTGATAAGATAGGTCGAAAGAAGACTCTAATTATTATTGCATTAGCGATGCCCGTACTCTTGTTAATGTTTAATATAGCTTCAGGAATTTTATCAATAGCTTTCTTGGTTATTGGTGGTTTATTTTTGTTTGGTTCTGCACCTGTTTTGCTAGCCTTGGTTCACGATTTCAAATCCGATAGGCCTTCTTTTATCAATAGTATTTTTATGACATTGAGTTTTGTTTTTGGTGCTGGAGCAACAATGCTTGTTGGGTATCTGTCAGATATATATGGCTTAGATGCACTGTTTCAATATTCTCCCTTTTTAGCATTGATAGCTATACCTTTTGCATTTTTTATGCCTGAGTTTAAGGACGATGATTGATTTTTTTGGTTAAATTAACTCCCAACTCTAGGCACTTCAAACTCCCAACTCCGAACTCCCAACTCTAGGCACTTCAAACACCTACACAAACTCTTTCAAAATAGCTCTAATATCGGATAGCTTATTTTCTAAAAGTTCCTCAGTACGAGCTTCTACAATTAAGCGCAAATAAGGTTCAGTATTGGAGGGCCTTATATTAAACCACCAGTCTAAGAATTCTAATCTATAGCCATCAAAATCCATAAATTTAGTAACGGATTCAGCTTTTTCGAAATAGCTTTTTACAGCTTCCATTGCTCCTTGCTTATCTTCAATCTTAAAATTTATTTCACCTGAGTTAGCATATGCTTTGATTTCACTAATTAGCTGAGATACACTTTTGCCATTAGCTTTCATATCGGCTATTACTTGGAGTATTATTAGCATAGCTAGAAGTCCGGAATCCGAATAATAGAAGTCTTTAAAATAGTAGTGCCCAGCTAATTCGCCACCATATAAACCATCAATATCTGCTAGTTTAAGCGAAGCAAATGCACGTCCTACTTTCCAAGTATGCATTTCTACATTACCCATCTTTTGCAAATATTCACCGATAGCTTTAGAGCTGCGGATGTCTTGTATTATATGAGTTGTATTGTCCTTGTTTTTTAGAAAATAATGCCCCATTACAGCAATCATCAAATCGGGTGAAATGAATTCTCCTTTTTCATCAACAAACATTACTCTATCAGCATCACCATCAAATATTATCCCGATGTCACTTTGGTTTTTAATTACAGATTTTTGTAAATCAACAATATTTTCAGCAACTAAGGGATTTGCCTCATGATTTGGGAAACTTCCATCTAAAGTATCAAAAATATAACTGTGGTTATTTCCAATAATATCTTTAATTAGTAGAGCTGCCATACCATTTGAGCAATCAATACTAAGATTCAAATCGCCAATATTTTTAGGAATATATTGCTTTAAAAACTGAATATATTCATCTTTTTTATCGAAAGGTATAATTTCACCTTTTTGCGAGCAAGCAATAATCTCTTTGTTAAGCATAGCCTCCAATTCCGAAAGACCAGTATCGTATCCAACAGGCTTAGCTTGCTTTCTCGAAATTTTCATCCCATTATATTCCTTGCCATTATGTGAGGCAGTAATCATTACTGATGCTTCGAAATTATACTTTGCTGTTAGCCAATAGATCATGGGTGTGCTTGCAAGTCCAGCATCATAAACATCAGCCCATGCATCGTTAATTCCTCGAGTAAGATTTTCAAAGATCTCTGGAGAACTCACCCTCACATCTCTACCTACAAGAATTTTGTTAGTCTTAAGTAGTTTCGGAAGATAATACCCAATTTTATATGCGTCTTCTTTATTGAAATCCTGATTGTAGATTCCTCTGATGTCGTATGCGTGAAATGCTTTCATTTATTATTGGATAATTAGTTTCTTAGATATAGTTTTATTCTCAGTTGATAAACGTATAAAGTAAATTCCTTTTGCCCAATTTCCTGTTTGAATATGTTGTGTGGAAATTGCTTTTACATTGGCAGAATAAACTAATTTTCCATGGCTATCAATTATTGATATTTGTGAATCTTCCTGAGCGTTTACACTGATTTTAACTTGATTGTTTGCTGGGTTTGGCCAGATATTTATGACAGCTTCAGTATTGTATGCTAGTTCGTTTAATCCTACAAACTGTCGAATAGTGTCCATATAAATTATATCAACTTGACCAATAAATGGCTCTGGAACTATTGCTTTCATAATTGGAAAATCCATACCTTTAGCTAACCATATATATTCAGTAAATCTTTGTGGAATTCGCATTGCCATACCTGAAGCAGCAATATATATAGAATCGTCTTGAAGTACTTCTGATTTTAATCTCAAACATGTATAACTTCCCATTGGAGTTATTAAAGTTCCCCAACCATCAACGGTATTTACTCGGTGCAAATCTTCCTCAATATAACCAGTACCAGAAAGTCCTACACTCCAATCCGAATCGCAGGAGTCGATATTGCCATAAACCATTGGGAACCTATAAATAATATCTGGATTATTAAAAACCACAGGAACTGGAGTACCACTCATTTCACCACCATAGCCCACAAGTTTATATTGTGAACTTGATTTGGAATAGAAGTTAAAACCATTATTAATAGTTATATTCATCATTCCCATATCTCCCCTTGGACTTGCCTGATTTGCTTTTCCAATAAATGCTACACTATAAATAATTGAAGTAGAACTTACACTTTGATATTCGTTGAAAGATTGAGAATTGGGAACTAGTTGACTAAAATCCCAGGTAAAATTAGTGTCAGTTGCTTCTACATTGCTAGGGTTTAGAATGCTGCTATTGCTATAGCGCATAGTATCCCCAGTGCTTCCTATGTCCGCTGAGGTAATAGTGATTTGGGCAATGGAGTTAAATGAAAAAATAGCGGAAAGCATTATGATTATTATAATGTTTTTCATGGTAATATAGTTTAGAATTATTGCTGTAAAATTAGTTATTATATCCCGATGCTTGACTTAAATTAATGATGTGGTAAATTATTTGGTGCTACAACTTAATTATTATAGCATTTTCTTAATTCTTCTTTAAAT
>JAOZKO010000169.1 GCA_029935325.1 Bacteroidales bacterium | reverse complement strand
AGCAACAACACATTGATACAACAGAACAATTCGAAAACCAAGAACTATGAAGTTTTGCAAATGAGGGTTTATCATTACATATTAATTCCAATCATTATTGGAGGTCTGCTTTGGGGGTTTGACAAGGTGAGAAAAGCGGCATCAGCGGTAAATGTGGGAACACGTTTAATAGTTGATGTTGCTAATTTCACCATAAGGCCACTTTCAATGAATTTGGTGCTAACCAATACCGTGGATGATACACTAAGAATTACCACACCTATTGTAGAGCTATTTATAGGAGAATCATCAGTAGCTTATTCCCGACCCAATACACAGATACATATCTTAAAACCACTATCCACAGAGAAAGTCAGGATAGAGTTTAATCTAAAACAATCATCTATACTAAGTTTACTAAAGATTATAAACCAACCAATAACGGCAAACTATTCATTGTATGCCAATACCATTCCCTATAGAGATACCATAATAATAAAAGCCTAATGGAGTCAGAATTTACAAGAAATATCAGATCAGGACAAGAGTATGACAAATACTTTCCCAAACCCAACTTCAGAGAAGAGCATTTTGGTGAAGGGCGAGTGATCGGTCAAACCATTAAGCATATGAAGGATTATATTGTCAAATATAAATCCGATACAGCTAAGATTGCCAAAGTGCTAAAAGGAGCAACCTTAGAGGAAACCCTAAGAAATGATTGGGAGTTCGTTTACAACCATATTCAATACAAAATAGATACACCAGGGCGAGAAGAATTAAGACGACCAGCAATGTCGTGGGCACAGCGGCAAACAGGTGTAGATTGTGATTGCTACACCATATTTTTAAGCACATTACTACTCAATCAAGGCATAGAGCCAATCATACGGATTGTAAAAATTCCACCAGCAGATTCATGGCATCATGTATATCCTATTGTTAAGAATCCAAGGGGAGGCTATATCCCTTTAGACTGTGTATTAGATAAATTCAATTATGAAAAACCATTTGGGCATAGCTCAAACAAAAAAGACTTTACTATGAATGGATTAGGTATTCCAATTATTGGGCTAAATGGCCCAGAACCATCAGAAGATATTGATGCATTACTAGGAACCCTTGAAGGCAGTTTGGGGAATGATGATCAAATCTTACAGCATTTGGTTGTAACCAGAAATATTATTGCAAAGGATCCTCAATCTTATGAATCAGGAACCAATGATCCATTTCTATTTCTAAAAGAACTAGACTATGCTATTGAGCATTGGAATACACCCTTAAAGGATGCAGCTATCGAAAAGCTTGCTGAAAGAGAAGCCCTAAATGGCTTGGGTTCACTTCAAGACGAAAGCTCATTTGAGAATGTGCAAGATGTAAACACTTTCAATCGAGCAATAGAATTAAAGCTAGGATTTGCAAATGAAAGCCTGTTAGAAGTTCAAGATGAACAAAAGAGACAAGCCATTGAAAAATTACAGGAGCGATTAGTAGCTGTCTCAAATCTCCCAGAAGATCAAAAGTATAAAGCAGTTCGCATTATCAAAGAGATAAACAATGAAGCGGAGCCTACTAATGATTCAGATGGTGATGATATAATTGAGGACTATATAGACTCCATAGAAGATATAGAAGACGATATATTGGAAATGGATCAAAGTGGTATTCAAGGATTAGAACTGGGAGCCTTTTGGAATAAAAGAAAAAAACGCCTTTCAAAGCGAAAGAAAAGACAAGAAAAACGTCTAGCCAAAGCCAAAAGAAAAGGCAGAACAAAACATGTAAAGTTTTTAACCAAAAGTCTTGAGAAAACAGGCCTTAAGCAAAAAGGACGAAGTGAATGGAAGAAACAGCGTAAAGCATGGAATAAGAAAAATGGTCGTGGATTTTGGAATGGAGTAAAAAAGGGAGCTAAATTTCTATTAAAGAAGGCCAATCCAGTACTTCTAGCAGCCAGAGGTGGATTTATATCAGTCGTTGCCATGAACCTGTTTAAGTTCAAAACAAAGCTTAAATGGGGATATGCAACAGAAGCCCAAGCCCGAAAGCATGGAATGAGTATAGGCAAGCTAAAAGCCCGAAGGAAAGCAATTCAGAAGATAGATAAGCTTTGGGAAAAGTTTGGAGGGAATCCTGCCATGCTCAAAAAAATTATTCTCAAAGGTAAAAAAGGATCCTTGGGAGCAGCACCAGCTGCCGCTGCCGCAGTAGCCGCAGTTCCTTTAATCACCAAAGTAGTAAAAGCACTAAAGAAAGTGGGCGTATTTGCTAAGAAGATCGGTGCTGACAAACTTCTTGCTAAACTTAAAAGTGGAAAGAGTATAAGCAAAGCCGATGTAGCAGAATCAGCAAGGCATATCCCAAGTGAGGCCACCGATAATATCCCAATTGAGGATGAAATTTCTGTTTCAATGAAACAGTACTCCAGCAGTGCTTACGATCCAGATGCATCGGATAAGAAAAGCAAGATGCTAAAGATTGTAGGAATATCAGTTTTAGGCTTAGCCCTAATTGGTGGTGGCATATACGCATTCAAGCAAAAATCAGGTAAAAAGCAGTTGTCTGGATTGGGCTTAGGGAGTCCTAAACCCAAAAGAATAATATTAACCTAATAATAAATAAATCAGAATCATGAGCAAAAGAAAAACGACAAGAAAAAGAAAGAATGCTTCAGCCATAGTACGAAGACGGCGTATGAAAAAATTTGGTTTAGCAGGATTCAAAGCACCTACTAAAAACTCAATAATGGATTCCTTGATGGGCACAGGCATAATTGCCATAAGTGTTTTGGCAGGAAGAGAGTTGAGCCGAAAAGTATTCAAAGGAGATGAAAAAGAAGGTTTCTCCCAATACATTGGTGCAGCTGTAAAAATAGGAGGTGGAGTTATCCTTGCAACCCAAGACAATAAGTTCTTGAAATACATCGGAATTGGCTTAGCCGCTGAAGGTGCTATTGATGCAGCAGGAACAGCAATGGGAAAAGACATTATCGGAGAAGGAATTCTAAATGGTTTAGAAGGCTATTTCGAGACAGAGCAAATCTCAGGAGCTAAAGTCTATGATGAACTACCACCTTTACCAGAGGGTAGCGGAGACTACGAAGAAAGTTTCGATGAGTCAGGTTCAGAAAACGAAGGCGAAGATTCAGTGAGCTAGAAAGCTCTACTAAAGCAATAGATTGAAATTAAATATTTTATAAATACAAAAAACAAAAAATCATGTCAGAATTATTAATGGAAGAAGCTGGTCTTATTGAATATAATGATCAGGATGTACAAAGTGAAGAACTGAATGGTCGTCGATTTTTCAGACGCAAACGTGCTTCAAAACGAAGATTTATAACTCCAAACCGAGTAAATAACTCTCGAGTAGAATTAGCAAAGCGACTACCACGAGTAGCCAAGAATATTCAAGATGGCTTAGCAAAAAATACACGTCAGAGTGTGGATACCCATTTAATGGTTATCAAGCCTATATCGGGAAATAAATCAGTTAAGTTGTTTGAGCATTCCGATGACAAGCAGATTGGCTATAATCAAGTGCACCAAGGTCAATTGCAAAAGGAGGAAGTGATGGTAGTTACTGCTATGACCATTCTTTATGGTACGCATAGCGAAGCAATTACTTCACCAGAAATTGCAGCATTGGCAGATTGGCAACCGATTCCAGCTGCAATACGCAATGGGGTTTTGGAGTTCAAAGCCGATAATAAAACCATTATTCCAGAGATGTCCCTTGAAGTATTTGCAGGATCATACGAGAAGTTAGATTCTGTTAACGGAATTGGATACCGTCATGGTAATTCAAAGCCACGTGTAGGCTATTACGAATTTGCCAATCCAAAAATGCTTCCAACGCAAACCATTATGGATTTGGAATTAAGTTGGGGAGCAGCGGCAGCGGCAAATACAGCTATCAAAGTGATTCTTCACGGATCAAGAGTTTACAAACGATAATCATCTCTATTCTATAACAAGGAAACTGTCTGGTCAAAAGCCAGACAGTTTTATTCAATCAATTAAAAACGATGGAAAAGAATCTAAAAATCAGTCAAGCTGATATGAAGACCATACTTGAAAAGCTCGGAGTAAGCGTGAAGGAAGTAAGGCGATATTCTATTTTCAAGACTTTGCATTTTTCAGATGCCAATCAAGAGCAGCAATTAGATATTGATGTTCCACCAGGATATAATAGAATTGCTCGTATAGCAATCTATACCGATATCAACGATGCCAGTAATAATAATCTGATTATTGCGAAGCCATTAGAGATTGACGGTATTGAAGTTGTATCCGAAGGTTTTCCCACAAGATTGCTTTTCCCAAAGTTTGGTAATGAAATGTACACCGATATAGATTGGGAATTGGATGGTCAGAAGTCAAAGTTATCATGTGGACTTCAAGATGTTGCTATGGCGGCAGGGGGCGAGGCATACTATTGTTATGTTTTATTAATCCTTGAAAAAGACCTTGATTAATGGGTAGAAGGAAAAATATAGCGATCAATTTGAACTCACCCTATGAGTTAAACTATGCCTTTAAGTACGACTGTAGATTATTAGGTATTGCTTTAATTAATCGAGATAACAATTCATCTGTTGAAATTACAAAAGCTATTGATTTGGCAGGAGATGTTATTATTCCAGAGCATTCAAGCAATATATTGAATAGACCAGCTGATGATTTATACTTTCCTAAAACCATGATGGTAGGTTTAGATGTTCGTAAAAACGAAACCATTAATGGAGCTTTTTCCAGTAATGGCAATGTAACTGTAATTCTAAACATAGAAGAAGACTGATATGGCTAGAAATAACGAAACACAGATGTTAGTTGATTTGGGAGCATTTCCAAACCAGCATTCGTTCAAGGAATTTACTTTGAAACCAAAGTTTTGTAAGCGAATTAAGCGAATAGGATTGATTTCAAAGGATTATAATCAAGTCTCAAATTCCCATGAATTGGATATTGGAATATGGTTAGATAACAGAAAGCATCATATTGGTAGATATCCAGTATTTCTTGGCAATGACCCAGAGAATGTCAATAACCCCAAATTCATAGAGATCAATAAAGAGATTGACTGTTCCAAAGAGATTTCAGGCTTTGTAAGAGCCTCACATAATCTCAATAATGCAAATGTAAGTTTAATAATCATTTTGGAAAAGTAAAGATATGGAAGGGATATTAAATCATTTTTTTGAAAATAGATTAAAGGAACTTGGCATTGAAAAGCACCATTTCACATGGAAGAAAGAGGTTGTTGCACCATCAGGAATGATTATCGTTCCAGCTACCAATGAGTACCTATACCTTTATGATGTTTCCCCAAAGGGAGCATTCCAAATAGAGTCAGATACCGAGATTGTAAACGATGATAAATTCTATACCGATTCAGCTCCTTATAGGTTATTTGAATTAAAAGGAGATATCGTAATCCGAAACAGAAGTGAGGTAGAACAATCATTTTCATTTTTCAGAATCATACCCGAAAATTAAGACCACAACAATGGATTATAAAAGAAGAATAGATATAGTAGTTGACATTTATAAAAGTTGTCCAACAAAGCGATGCAAATACTCATTGTTTTGGGCAAAAGGTTCCAAAGAATGGATACAAGCAGGATGGACAGGTAGCGAAGTCGAAGCTTTGAAATCGAAATTATTGAAAATGGTTTCAGACTATAAGCCCGATGCACTAAAGGTTGAGATAGATCCTAATTCGGAAAAACATGAAGCACAAACTCATTTCATTGACATAACCAATGAAATAGATCTAAGTTCATCTCCAGAAAGGTCAGTAGAACAGCCATCTGATGAGCTAAGTGGAATGGGGTCAGGCTTAGGTGCGCTGCAAATTGAAAATCTGAATAAGAACTTTGATATACGACTTCTTGAGAGAGACAAACAGCGGCTAGAGGAAGAAAAAAGAATATTGGAAGAGAAGCTGAAAGCTCTCGAAGAGGAGAATCAGAGTTTGTATAATGCGGTAGATGAATCAGATGAAGAGCCTGATTATACGATGGTCAAGAACCTTGCTGGTATGCTTCTCGGTAAGAAACTTCTAGGAGATAGTTTTGATGTAAATGCTCTATTAGGAACAGCGCAAGGACAGATAGAATCCTCAGAAGCTATTGAAGAAAAAGGCGGTGGGTTAGTATTGAACGAAAGCGAAGAAATTAGCCATAGTATTCAAGCAATAACAGCCTTTCTGTCTCAACTTGAAAAGTCTAATAATGATTCTTTCTTAAAGATTATTAGCGTATTACAAATATTTGAGAATGATCCTTCATTGATG
>JAOZKO010000015.1 GCA_029935325.1 Bacteroidales bacterium | reverse complement strand
TGTAAATTCAAGGGTTGTAGCCCGCTTCAATTTCATCGTAAATTGAAAGATTTGAGTTCCGCAATCGGCTACTATTCTTATACTAACCGTTAAACATTTATTAAAGAACAAAAGCAAAGCTAACAATAAAGATGTAAATCTTATTTTTTATTATGGACAACTAATTGAGACATGCAAGTCTATCTAATAAGTATAAAGTCAAAAAGGTTATTATAATCTTGAGAATAACTAAAATCGAATAACAATGAAAAAACTACTCATCACAACATTGCTTGCAATATTTTGCATAAGTCTTAATGCCCAAACACCTAATTGGGCATGGGCTGATTCACCAGTAGGAAGTTATACAGATGAGGGTCATAGAATAGCTACCGATGCTAGTGGAAATGTGTATGCAGTAGGTTACTTCTATAGCAAAAACATTACTTTCGGTAACTATACTCTAACCAATGCATCCCCAGTTAACGCACTAGGTCGTGATATTTACATGGTTAAATACGATCCCTATGGAAATGTACTCTGGGCAACATCAGAAGGAGGTATTATTAATGAAACCATCACTGGTATATGCATCGATAATAATGGGAATATATATTTAACAGGTTATTATAGTAGTACATCTTTTTCTTTTGGAGCAACTACCCTTAATAATGTAAGCGATACTAATTCTTCATATTTAGATGATATTTTTCTGGTCAAATATGATGCTTCAGGCAATGTAATTTGGGCAAAAACGCATGGAGGAAATCACATAGATGAAAGCAGGGGTATTTCCATTGATACAAGTGGCAATATATACATAACAGGCTACTTTGGTAGTGTTTCAATTGATTTTGGAACAACAACTTTAACTAATACAAGTACGTTTATTCAGAAATATGATATTTTTATGGTCAAATACGATCCTTCAGGTAATGTGATTTGGGCGAAATCAACTGGAGGAGAAAGAGATGAATATGGCGAAAATATTTTAATTGATTTAAGTGGAAACATATATACTATAGGTACTTTTTCAAGCCCTAGTATTATATGCGGAACAGATACCTTAATTAATGCAAGTGCTCTAAATATTCCTCCTTATACTTACAATCCTACAGCGGATGTTTTTATTGTGAAATACAATCCTATGGGTAATGTGATATGGGCAAAATCCTTTGGAGGCTTAGAGCATGATTATAGTTATGATATAGCATCGGACCAAAGTGGAAATGTATATGTAACAGGGGCTTCTAATAGTGATTCTATAAATTTTGGAACAATTAGTTTAAACAATAAATATGGTAATTCGTATAGTAGTTTTATTGTAAAATTCGATTCTGTAGGCAACATTCTTTGGGCAAAATTAATAAGAGGAGATACCTACGATCTAGCTCCAAGTATTTCAGTAAATGACAGCAATCAGTTATATGTAACGGGTAGTTTTGAAAGTGATTCAATAGTATTTGGAACAACTATATTAACCAAAACAGGTAATTATTCGTACACGAGTGATATATATATAGTAAAATACGATAGTTCAGATAGTGTTCTTTGGGCGAAATTAGTGGGAGGGATTTATAGTGAATTTAGCAATGATATTTCCATTGATGCAAACGAGAATATATATATAACAGGAAGTTTTTCAAGCCCAAGTATCTCCTTCGGAGCGACTAACCTAACTAATAGTGCAGCAAGTATAAATAATACAGATATGGCTATTTTTGTTGCTAAATTGGGTACTAATATTGGTATGGCAGTGGAAACTAATTCTATTAATACAATAAATATTTTCCCGAATCCATTTTCATATACTACAACCATTAAAACCAATGTATTTCTCACTGATGCAAGCATAACAGTTTATAATATAAACGGACAGGTAGTGAAAAAAATTACAGGTATTTCAGGAAATGAAATCACTTTGTATCGTGACAATTTGCCAGATGGAATATACTTGCTTCATTTAACAGAAAACAACAGCGTAATTGTATCGGAAAAGTTTGTAATTGTTGACTGAAAATTATAGAATAAAACAAAAAAGAACTGGTGGTAAATTGAACATGAGTACATTTAATTAACATAGTAACGGTTTGACAAGTAATTGCTCTGAAATCCGCACCACGCATACCCAAACCATCAAAACTTCAAAACCATTAATCACCCATAAAATCAAAGATCCCCCTCAATAAGCTTTATTATATCGTCACCAATGCCTATTGTATAGCCATTTGAATAATAAATCACCTCATTATTAGGGCGTAGAACAAAAACCCATGGATAATCTCCATCCATCTTCTTGCGGATTTCTAAACTTAGCTTGGTAAATAAACTATTATTTTCATCAACCAGAAATTGGGTGTTTTGTGGTAAATTACCAAAGTATCTATTATCAAGTTTAGTATAATCGAAAGCTTCGTTATTTATAAGCAATAAATCGGTATTGGTTTTTGATAGTTCGCTTTTTACTTTGGAAATATCTTCAATAATATGTTTTGATGGTTCATGATTTGGATGAAACCAAACAAGAATTTTATAGGACTTATTTATAATAGTACAAGATTGCTTTTGTGAAGCTTGCTTGAAATCTGTAACGGCATTAAATACTCCAAATACCTCAATCTCCTTTTTAGATTCGATAATGCTTACTTCAATAGTTTTAGTTTGGCTTTCAGTAATTTCAAAGAAGGTAAAATTAACCAAAACACTGCCATCTGCTAATCTATTTCCGGTGCATAATCTATAGCTTCCTATTTCTAGTTTTATCTCTTCAGGGAAGGTATTTATATTTTTGTCCCATTCATATTCTAGGGTTTTATAAATACCATCATTTAGTTTAGCAATTGTAAAATGTTTATAGTACAATAGCTTTTGTTCAGGGTCTTGAGCCTCTAATTTTAAGAAGCCAAAGCTACTAATTGCTTTATCTTCTATTTGCTTAAAAATCACTGTATGCCATTCTTCATCTTGATAATATTGAGGGAAATTTGTACCGCTTTCTAGTCTGCCAGCTATTCCATTTGCACGCCATATAGCAACCATTGCAATATCTCTGGAATATGCATCCGAAATTTTATACTTGATAACAGAGGCTGGGTTAATTGGTACACCTGAGTAATTTATAGTGTCATTAATAATTAGGTTCTCCTTTGCCCAATTAAAATATTCTATAGCACTATTTTGTGTTCCGTTAGCTGAGATTAATTCCGCTCTCCAAGGCCAAATAAATTCTCCTCCTATACGTGCATTAAGGATGTATTTAATATAAATGTCTTCAGGAATATCCTTTAATTCTTCGTAGGGAATAGTATTTATTAGATGATGTAAAAGTGTTTCTGCTTTAGTGTCCTGAAGATCCTTTAGTGAAATTGCCTGAAGTAAATCCATTGCTCTAGATTTCAGATTTTCTGGAGAATCATCAAGGAAGCGAGTAATTTCTAGTGAATTTGCTCTGCTCTTCTTTATTATTGGCCAGAGCTTGTTTATATCAACATTGTTCCTATCAGCGTAAGTAACACAAGTTATAGAATCCATAAAAGTTTCCTCATAGGTTTTGCGCAAACTATCTTCATAAACAAGCTGTATTTTGTTTAAAGAGTCTTTTGAAAGATCCTTTACTATTGGCTCGGGCTTAATAGGAGGGTGGTATTGCAAGTTTATGCTAAATTCTTTGGAGCTGATATCTTGTAAGGCCATTTGTAGGGTGTCACTTGAATTATTCCGATGCATTGTATAGGCGTAAGTAGAATCAGTATGTGCCCAAATCAATAAATCTCCTATTCCAGTTTCGAAACTAGCGATTCCATTTTTATCTGTTTTGCTTTTGTGGATGCTATAAAATTCTCCATAATTATATAGTTGAAATTCAACCATTGCTCCTTTTATGGTGTTACCATTAGCATCTTTTATTTGAACATTAAGATTATTGGTTTTTGCGTAAACGCTAAGGCTATTTGTGGCACTATTATATGTTGTTTGGTGCAGAATATTCTCATTACCACTATAGGGACCAAAAACTCGAGCTGATACCAACATCGATCTTCTAGCAGGCTCAGTAAACCAGCCTGTATTTGCTACTGCAGTTGGCTCACAAGCTCCATAATAATACCATTTTCCATCTGCCCAAAATTCTACCCATGCATGATTATCATCGGTATGTGCCCAGCGTGGAGTATATACCTGTCGGGCAGGAATGCCAACAGAGCGTAATGCCGCAACAGTGAAAACTGATTCTTCACCACATCGCCCATAACCTTTGAAGTAGGTAGCTATTGGTGCTGATGTTCTACCATCACTAGATTGATAGGAAACATGCTCGTGACACCAATGATTGACTTCCAAAGCGGCATCCATCATACTTAGATTCTCAACTCTAGTTTTTAGCTGATGATAGAAAAAAATCCGAGAGCTATCTAATTCCTCATTATTGCTTCGGTGGGGCAGAACAAAGTGGTAAAATATTTCTTCGGGGATTTTGCTACTCCACTGCATCTGAGATTTAATCTCTAAACTTATATCTACAAAATTTGAATAATAACTAAGAGGATAATCTACCTTGTCTTCTAGTGGCATATATGAATAAAGAAAAATTAATGCATTAACTTTTTCGGGATCAGATTCTGTAATTAGCTGCTGGATTTCATTTCTCAGACTGTCAGAATGAAAAATAGATGCGTCTAAGAACTCCTGCGAGAAAGATATGGTTTCTGTATCGTTTTTTTCTTGTGTTGAATTACATGCAAATAAAAAACTAATAAAAAGGATAAGTGTAATATGAATAAATTTCATGTTTAGGATGTTTTTAGGGGTATTGATAATAAAAAAAACCACCGACATAAGCCGGTGGTTTATAATTATTTATTGTATGATCAGTTTTTGTACCCGATTAATATGATCGCCATAAAGTCGAAGTGTGTACATTCCTTTTGCAAGATTACTTAAATCAATTGTTGAGATAGTTTTATTGCCGCGGATATCCATATTTGTTTTATAAACCATTTTCCCGGTATTATCAAAAACATATAGATTCACATCATCGTCAATTTCTCCTAATATTTCTATCTTCACACGTCCCGTGCTAGGGTTAGGATAAACCTTAACTTTATAGTTGTCATTCAATTCAACTATGGAGTTACAATAAACTATTGATACAGTAATTGAATCGCTACCAGCACAATTATATGAATTAACCACATTGGCCCAATATATATATTGCCCTTGACCCATGGAGCCAGATACTGTAATGGTTTGAGTTGTATCTCCAGTATTCCATAAGTATGATAGCATATTTGCTCCAGCATCTAAAACTAAATTTGCTTGTTCGCAAATATTAGTATCAGCACCAAGCATATTTGATGGGGAAGGAGTAACTTCCACTCTTGATGAATCCATAGCGGAACAGCCATTTGCATTGGTTATTGTAACATAATAATTAGTATAACCATATGGTAAAGTGCTTCCATCAACCTGATTTATTTGTCCGCTTGAACCATCAGACCATTGATAGGAAGTATAGCCTCCACCTGCGTCAAGTGATATTAGTCCATTTGCGCAAAGACCTGTATCTGTAGGTAAGCTTCCCTGAGGTATAACATCTACAATAACAAATTGTCCAGTGCTTGCACTATCATTTCCATCCGAAATCATTACCATAAAAGCAGTAGTCACCTGAGGTGATACAACTGGATTTTGAAGGTTTGAAGTAAAGTTACCAGGGCTTGATGTCCAACTATAAGTATAATTACCACTTCCTCCAGAACCAATTGCATTTAAAGTAGTACTATCGCCTTGACAAATTGGAGATTGAGCTATTTGAATAATTGCAGTCATATTTCCACCAATAAGTGTAATTAAAACATCATCAGAGTCATTACATTGGGTTTGCAAATCCACCACTTTTAGTTGGTATAGTTGCGATGCTGTTAGACTAACCGTTGTAGGGTTGCTAATATTCGCATTTGTAAGCATTGATGCTGGTGTCCATTGGTAGGAATAATTTCCTGTACCACCAGATGCACTGCCACTTAAATTAGCAGTATTACCACTATTAATCTGTTGATTAGCACCAGCATTAGCCATTGGACTTGAATTAACAATAAGTTGTGTACTATCGCTATTGCTACATGTGTTTTGATCGGTATAAGTATATTTAATCCAATGAGTACCAATACCTGCAGTTGATGGAATAAATTGCATTCCGCTTACTCCATTACCTGAATATGTACCGCCATAAGGTGAGCCATTGGTAAGAGTAAATGCCGAAGTTGTATTACAAACAGTGCTAAGGCTAGTCATACTTACTGTAGGAAGTGCATTTACATTAATACTCTTCACTTTTGTATTTGTACAACCAAATCCATCGGTATAAGTGTATGTAATAGGATGTGTTCCTATTCCTGCCGTTTGCGGAATAAAATAAGTTCCAACAACAGATGTTCCACTGAAAATTCCACCTAATGGAGTAATTGCAGTTATTTGAACTGTATCAGAACCTTCACAAACATCAGTAGGAATTGTAAAATCCAGAATAGGTAAAGCATTGACATTTATAAATACACTATCTTTGATTGTACTGCTAGTGTCAGAGGCTGTAAAAATATACCAAGTATTTTGATTTGGTAAAACATAAGTACTAGATAGTGTGGAAGTAAATCCAGCAGGATTTGAAGTCCAAGAAGAAGTAATAGTTCCAACACCGCCACTAATTAATGCTGTAATTTGTGTGCTATCGCCTTGGCAAATAGTATCTTGAGCTGAATAAACGCTAAGTACTAATGGGCCACCAGTAGTGAAAATTATTACCTGATCCGAATCAGAACAAGTAGTGCTATTATCAGTAACAGCTACCATAAAAGTAGTACTTTGATATAGATTTTGTGTTGCTGTAGCTGCATTATTTGCATTTACAACCATATTGGCAGGTGACCATAAATATGATGCTGATCCAACTAAGCCACTTGCTGTAGCTTGTAAGTTTGCTGGTGTACCATAATTAACGAAAGCATCTAGTCCTGCATTTACCTGAGGTAATGCAAAAACACCAATAGTACCACTTGCGGAATCGGAGCAAGAATTAGCATCAGTATAAAAATACTTAATAGTATGAGTTCCTGCACCAGCAACACTAGGGTTAAACTGATTTTGTAATTCAATACCTGAACCACTAAAACTACCACCAGTTGGTGAGCCAGTTAATGTAACATTAGAAGCAGAAATACAAATTGTACTTGGTAATCCGCTATAGCTCACAGTAGGAGATGGGTTTACTGTTACAGTTTGAGTAGCAGTATCAGAACAACCGCTACCATTTGTAACAATATAAGTAATTGTATGCGTTCCAACACCTGCAGTGGCAGGATTGAATGTTCCGCTTGATACGCCTGTTCCACTATATACACCACCGCTTGGGCTGCCTTGTGTTAGTGCAATTGGTGATTGACTAATACAAACATCGTTAATAGAGGAGAAAGTAACATTTGGAATTGCATTTACTGTAATATTTTTTGAATCATTACTGCTACAACCATAAGCGTTTGTAGTTGTAAGAGTGTAATTGCCACTTTGCGAAGTAGCCATATTGCTAATGCTTGGATTAACTAGATTTGAAGTAAAAGAAGCAGGTCCTGTCCATGAATGAGGTAGAGTATCATTATCAATAATATCAATCATATAATCCTCAGTTTCACCATATCCATAGCCAGTTTCACAACCACTAGCTATAGCATTAGCATACTTCATTATCACTCTCATTTTAGTTTTTCCAATGGCAGCAGTTGAAGGTACGCTTAGGAATCCATAGAAGTTATGTGCTCCATTAAATGTTGCAAAGCCCAATGAAATAGCTGGTTCATCAAATAATCCATTTCTATTCCAATCTACAAATACATCCACATATTCTTTCCAGTTACCTGTGGTAAATGCCGTAATAGTAATATTATAGGTAGAATCTTTAATAACTGGCATAAGGAGATATTGACTAAAATCCTCATATCCAGGACCAGTATTGGTAGAAGAATTAGATACACTTGATATTTGTACCTTTCTTATGTGTTCCGAATTATCGTTATTAGAAGCGGAAGCACAGTATGAAGGTATATTGCAACTAGTAGTACAATTTATAAGCCCTGTGTTTAAACCAGGGTTGAAAGTTACATTACCACCTTCGCAAATTGATGTATCGCTACCTGCATTTGGACTAGCCATACTTTCAACATATACATACTTAGAAGTAGAATCTGAGAAGTTTGTGCCAATAACTTTAAGTTTGACTTCGTAGATTCCTGCACTTGCAAAGTTATGAGCATAATTTGTAGATGTAGATTTCTGAACATTGTCAATATACCAAATATAAGAGCTTGCATTTGTTGATGTATTGATAAAAGTTTGAGTAGTTCCAACACACAACATTTGTGATGATATTGTAAAATCAGCATTTACATAAGATTGCTGAACAAAAGTGACTGTACGATTAGGCATTCCAGCAGCAATACCTGTAATAGTAGCTGTTCGTTGTGCGCTTCCGTTAGCAGAATAGTTTAGTGTAACGGAGCCGTTTCCAGTACCTAATGCTGGTGTTAGAGTTAACCAAGATACATTATCAGAAACTGACCAAGTAATTGTTGAGGAGGCACTTACTGTAATTGCAGATGTACCACCAGCATAACCAACGGTAATGCTTTGTGGGCTAAGTAAAAAATGTGGAGGTTCAGTAATACAAAGTTTAAACTGCCCTGTTCCACCGCCATATTTCCAGAATCTAATAAAAATAGTATCTCCTGGAGTTTGGTTGTTTAATGTTATATGTGGCATATTTCCTGAACCAGAGTAATCATCATTACAAGTTAGTAGAGTTAAAGTGGAAGAACATGTTCCTGAATAAGCAGCCATTGCACCATCAGCAAAACTTCCTGCTACAGGGTCAGCATCAATAATCATACTACCTGAAGCAGGTACAATGACTTTAAACCAAACATCTTGCGAAATTGATCCGCCACAACCTGGAGGTGGAATGCCAATTGAAGTAGTAGCATTAACATTAGTTGCTGTAGTATAAGTACAAGTTGATGCAACATTTAGGCTTATTGCCCCACAAGGTTCGTCATTTACAGGAGGTATTGGTTCAAATATTTTGAAATCATCAATAGCTATATCAGCCCTATAATCTCCAGGGTGAATAGCTCTAAATCTTACTTTAACACTACCACCAACATATGCATCTAGATTAACAGTGGTTTGTAGCCAAGCAGCACCATTGGTAGATTGTTGTTGGCTTGTAATAACTTTTACGTTATCTATCCATGCGCCATTATAAAACACATCCATTCGTAAAGCTGTAATATATGCGCCATACATATGATACCAAAAGCTTACTCTAGCAGAACTTGCAGATGAAAGGTTGTAGCAAGGCGAAAGAAGAACAGCAGTATTGCCATTTGCACCTCCTGTTGCCTCTGTATAAAGATATTTCCCGTTTGTATTTCCTAAAGTGTGATCTATAGTTGGGCCTGTATAATTGGAAGGTGTTGTCCCTGAGTTTACATTCCAAGGGTAATTACCTTGATTAGCAGTTGACCATCCGTTTTGGAAACTACCAGGTGTTCCTGATGTGAATGTCTCAAAGGTTTCAATACTTGGAATATTTACTGTATTATTTACAGTAATATAATTTGTTTTAACCAATGTGTCAGTTCCAGAGTTATTAGCAGAAATTAGTGTAACTGTATATACACCAGAAGCTAAAAATGATACACTCGGATTTTGTGTTGTATCAGTAGTGCTGTTGATAAAAGAAACTGTTGATGGACTAAAACTCCACTTCCAAGAATTTGGAGCATTGGTTGTAAGGTCAACAAAGTTAACAGTACCAGCAACGCAAGTAGTTGTTTGTGAGGCAGTAAAATCTGTAACAGGCTGATTGGCAACAGCTACTTTAATATCATCAATTGCCACATCACCCATATAACCATCATATCCTATACCTCTGATAACTCTAAAGCGTAATTTTACTGTACTAGAAGCATAAGATGTTAAAGAAACACTTGCTTGTTGCCAAGATGAATTATTTGATGTTTGTTGCTGCCCAGTTAAGGCATATATATCGTTTACCCATACACCATTATGCAAAATATCAACATGCAGGCCAGTAATAAACGAACCATACATATGATACCAAAAGCTTAAGGCTACATTGCCTGTACTTGGTATTGTGATGCAGGGGCTAATAAGATTTGCAATATCACCACCTGCTGCAGGTGATGAGGCTTCGGTATATAAGTAAATTCCTGCATTTGTACCCAGAGTATGATCTGTATTAGGGCCAGTATTTGCTGATGTAGTGGTTGCATTATCGGCACGCCAATAAAATGCTCCTGAGTTGCTATATGTCCAACCACCAGTCCAGGTGCCGGGGTCATTATTTATAACAGTAAATGTCTCTAAGTTCTCATTAAAAGGAGTTGAAGCTGCTGCTCCAATTACAACATAATTGGTTTTAGTAATTGTATCAGCTCCATTAGTATTGCCGGCTATAAGTGTAACAGTATAATTACCCACAGCATTGAATTGAATATGTGGATTCTGTGAGCTTGAAGTTGTACTATTTACAAAAGTCACAGTAGATGGACTAACGCTCCATTGCCATGTAGTTGGAGTGGGGGCAGTAGCATCAGTAAATTGAACTACTCCACCACTACAAACATATGGGTTCACTGCACTAAAATCGGCAACTGGAGGCGAATTCGGATTCAAATATAAATCTGAAGACCAAACCCCTCTGCCATAAGTAGCTGCTTTTATCCTCGATTGAGAAGGTGTGGAGCTGTAGAATATCTCGAGTTCAGTAACTTCAGCAGCTGATGGCATTCCTGAGGAAAAGTTAATCCAATTGTTTAAGGATGCATCTTTATAGAACACGCCGATATCCATACCTACATATATTCCTTCATTACTTGTTGTATCATATACGAGGCAGTTTTTACTACCCGTTGGTAGGTTACTAGCAATACTAGTCCACGATACGCCTTTATTAACAGATTTATAGATAGAACCACTAGAAGTAGCATATACTATATTTGCATTTGTTGGGTGAGCTTCTAAATCAGTAATTGTGCCTCCTGGTCCTGAAACAGTTGACCATGTAGGTGTTGCAGCTCCAGCATTATCGGTTCGAAAAAGACTTCCCCCTCTACTAACATATATTATACTATTATCAGCAGGTGAATTTTCAATAACTCTCAAGTTTGTGGTAGTACCAAAGGTAGAAATCTTTGTCCATGAAACAGAGTTTGTACTTGTTGCCTTTATATTTGTTGACCGCCATACATTTTTATAGCCAATAAACATTGTGCCGGCTTGCCCTTCTTGTAGGCAGTAAGGTGTAATCCAGCCGCCACTTTCATTTATTCCATTAACATTGTTTTTAGCAATAGTGCCAAAATAGCTACCATTATAGGATCTACGGATATCTCCATAATATAATGAGCCATACTGATAATTAATATCTGTGGGGTCAATCATACACTCCATGCCATCACCACCAATTATGGTAGTCCATGTAGTGCCATTTACTGATGCAGTACCATTATCTTGAAAGCCTGCAATAAGTATATTTCCGTTGGAAGCACTTTGTCCTAATTTATATAATTGGGCAATAGCAAGTCCTGAACTTATATCAGACCAAGTTGTGCCACCATTTGTGGTTTTATAAACTCCACCATCGTTGCCATTATACAAAGCACCATCTGAAGGTGAAAAAACCAAGCAATGATGATCAGCATGTACCGCTGGTGCTCCTCCGCTTCCTACCCAATGTGCATTTAAACTCCATGAAGTTCCTCCATTGGTGCTTTTCCAGATATTAATTCCGCCCACATAAAGCACATTTGCATTTGTAGGGTCAACTGCCACATCTAAATCGTAATATGCTTGACTGCTATTGTCGTTGCCAGTAGGTGAATATCCTAATAAATTGGGGCTAGTAGCCATTGTGGAAAAAGAGCTACCGCCATTAGTAGATTTATAAATACCTACTAATCCGCTAGAACTACCAGCAACCAAATAAACTACATTGGTATTTGCAGGAGAAACTCCAATAACCATTCGATATCCTGTGGAGCTTAATCCTGATGTTATCTGTGTCCAGGTATCACCTCCATTCAAAGAACGAAAAAATGTAGCTCCTGCAGAGGTTGCCCTTGTAGCATATACTATATTGTAATTATTTGGCTTAAAATCAATATCCTTAAAGTTTCCAGTAATTGATTTCTTTTGCCAAGTAACGCCTGAATTTGTGCTTTTATAAATACCATCACTTGTGGCTGCTATTAATACAGCATGATTAGTTTGATTCATTATTATTCTTCCAACGACTCTATTTCCCATTCCAGAATTTGACACATTCCAAGAAATACCACCATTAGTTGACTTATAAACTCCTAAGCCAGGTGCATCACCGCCGTCTCTATCTCCTGTTCCCATATACATAATATTAGGATTAGTAGTGTCAATTAATATTGAAGAAACTCCTAATGTGGGCATATTATCGGTTAATCCAGTCCATGTACTACCGCCATTAGTAGATTTCCATAAGCCACCTGAGGGAGCCCCAGCCCATATAATTGATGAATTGTTATGACTGAAAGCTAGATCATTAACTCGACCTAAGCCATTAGGTTGCCCTGTGCCATTTGTTGGTAAGGCAATTGGCCCTGTATTAGTCCAAGTACCTGTTGAAGATGCTAAAGGACCAGATGCCATCATTTGCTGGTATTGTTGTAAAACAGAGTTGGGCAAAGGCTTTACTCCATCCGCACTAACACGGGTTTCCATATAAGCTTCCCAACGCTTGAAGACCTTCCAACCATCACCCTTTGTACGGGTTCGGCCTCGCCAATAATCTTCAAATGCTGATTGCGTTGCAAAGAAATTAGCAGTAGGGTCTTGCATCATATCAATCCAAATAGGATTATTTTCTGGATCAATGTTATTTATATTTTGTGCCTGAGATGTATATGTTCCAAAAAATATTGATAGGAACAGAATAGATAGAATTGCTTTCATATGATATGTTTTTAGCGTATTATGTGTGTGCATACTATTATTAAATTAGGTAAAGAGCCTTGCCATTAGTATAAAGGAAGACTTTTGTCAAATAGTTTTGACTCCTGAGTATAATCTGTAAAATTACAAATTTTTATTTATATAGCAATGGCTTTAGTATTATTATCTGTTTAAAATTCGCTAAAAAGCAGATAGAAAGCTATATAGAAATAGTTATAAATACCTTTGTTAATTATTAAACAGATGTTTACTGATGATTTAGATTTTATATATTATTTCCTAATGTTTAGATTTTATATATTATTTAATATTAGATTCTGTATGTCAGCTATATATATATGAATAGCTTACTTTTTAACTAAAAATTAACAGCCCCACTCAACCTTTTGAAAAAGACATTGTCTTATTTATAATTATTTATTGTATTTTTATGCTTTTTAAAATTAGAACTTATTATTAAAATTCAACACATATGAACAATCGTACCACATTCGTTATTATTCTCAGCTTCGTTTTTATTTTATTCTCATTCACTTCTGACGAAAATTCAAAATGGCAAGAATATAAAGATATTCAAGGAGTAAAAATATATACTAAAACTGCCATGTGCAAAACAGAGCATAATACTGCAATTAATGAGTATTTTGTTTTCAAATATGTTAATTCTAATTCTTATGATATTAGGATATCTTGGAAGTTAAATATTTGGTATAATGATATTTGTCGCTCCTGTGATTTGCCATCGCCTAACGAATACGAACTAAGCCTTGATATAAAAGCCGGCCAAACATTAGAGTTTAATTGTACAGATGATAGTAAGGCATTTAAGATTTTTAAGGCATCTGAGGAGGGTGATATGCATCCAAAAGTAAAGTTTGAACTTCAAGGACTAAAGCTAATTAAACTTTAATTTTTCTTATAGCTTTTTGACTCAACAAAATTGTATCGATTATGAAAAAACTTATTATATTTATTCTAGTATTATCAGGTTCTATATCGTCCTATGGGCAATTACAGATTTCACAAACATTAACTCCAACTCAACTAGTACACCAAGTTCTTATTGGCTATGGTGTAACGGTTAGTAATGTAACTTATACTGGCGATCTTCAGGCTATAGGGAGTTTTAATAATGGAGGAACAACAAATGTTGGTCTTTATTCTGGAGTAATAATGACATCAGGTAAAGCAACAATAGCAATAGGGCCAAATAGTTCAGTAGGCGCTGGCTTTAATAATACAGGAGGCTCAGATCCTCAGTTGGCGAGCTTAGTAACTACCGCAATTCATGATGCCGCTGTTTTAGAGTTTGATTTTGTACCAATTGCTGATACAGTAAAATTTAGATATGTATTTGGTTCCGACGAATATGAAGAATATGTTGGTTCTAGCTTTAATGATGTTTTCGGTTTTTTTATTTCAGGAGTAAATCCTGCTGGTGGTAACTATACTAGTTATAATATGGCGCGTATTCCGGGTACTACCAATCCTGTTTCTATTAATAATGTAAATCAAAACTTAAATACAACATTTTACTTTAATAATAATAATGGATATACAATTGAATATGATGGTATGACTGTAGTATTGGAGGCTTGGACCGTTGTAACTCCTTGTTTAACTTATCATTTTAAAGCTGCTATTGGTGATGCTGGTGATGGAGTATTAGATTCTGGAGTTTTTTTAGAGGAAGGTAGTTTTAGTACTAATGCTGTTCAGGTTTCTACAAATTTTACTATTCCTGGAGCTATTCAAAAATGTATAGAGGGTTGTAATGATGCTGAAATTAAAGTTTCCATCCCAAAGATTCTACCTTATGATTATATTGTTCCTATCGATACTATGTGGGGTACTGCTACTAATGGTACAGACTTCCCACTTTTGGTTGATAGTATAATTGTACCAGCTGGGCTAACTGAAGCATCGATGGTTTTAGTTCCTTTGGTAGATTATATTACTGAAGGACAAGAAGATTGGAATATGATTTTCGTTACGTCACCCTGTACAATTGATACAGTGAGTATTCCTATAATAGATTATGTACCTATTGAGTTTTCAGCACATCAGTCCGACACTATGGTTTGTAGTGATAGCTTAGAATTAAAAGCATTTCCGATAAATGGTTGGGCTCCTTATATAATTGATTGGACTCCTGCTTCAACGGTGTCTAATGTTAATCAACTAAGTACTTGGGCAATGCCCCCACAAACTACTACATATGTAATTTCTGTTTCTGACAGTTCAGGTTGTCCAGCAAAATACGATACGATAAATGTTGAGGTGAATCCTAAGGTTATGACCAGTTTTATGCCTGATATATTTCAAGGCTGTGAGCCTCTAGAGGTACAATTTACTGATATGTCAGCTCCAAATATTGTAAGTTGGAAATGGCATTTTGGTGATGGAGACTCTTCTTTTGCTCAACATCCTAACCATATATATAGCGCTGGAGTTTATAATGTAAATATACAGGTTACTTCATCTAGTGGATGTAAAGGAGAGCTTTTAGTTACTAATTTAATTCATTCATGGCCTAAGCCAAGTGTTGGTTTTTATCTTGACCCTGCCGTAACCTCTATTGAATTTCCTACCATAGGTTTTGTAAATACAAGTACTGGTGGAAGTACTTGGCTTTGGGATTTTGGTGATGGAGGAACTGCGACTACTAAGAATGCCTCTCATACATATCCTGGGGATGGAGAATATACAGTTTGGTTAATTGCTACTAGTGATAAAGGTTGTGTTGATTCAATCTCCTATTTTGCTAATGTTATTGTTGATGAAATTATTGTTCCAAATATTATTACTCCAAATGGAGATGGTATGAATGATTATTTTATAATTGAGAATATTGAGAAATTAGAATCTTCTAAACTAAAAATATACAATCGATGGGGTAAATTAGTTTATAGTAGTGAAAATTATCAAAATAATTGGGATGGTGATGGTGCCGCTGATGGCGTTTATTTTTGGTTTTTGGATTATAAAACTTATTTTAGAGAAGCTTCCGAAAAAGGTACTGTTACTATTATGAGTGAATAGGATGTTTTTGTTTCTTAAAATTTAAATTACAGGTATTATATTCTGTTAGAAACAATAAGTTTTATGTTATTATGTATTCAAATTTATTAATTCTATTTTCTATTGTAATTAGTTTCTATCCTACTGATTTACAAGGTCAATTTTCATTTATTTCAATCCAAGATACTATAATTATCACAGATAGTAACAGTGTGATATTTCATGCTTCGGATATCGATACGAATAATTATATTTACAAAACCCTCATTAGTGCTGATCAGTTAACTATAGTTGATTCTATTTGTGGTGATTTAACTCGCATTTCGCTTGCTATTGATAACGAAAATAGAAAAAGAACAGAATTTATGAAAAAGAAAATAGGGGGATATCTTTTGGAGCATGAAGAATATTTTGGCAAATATGCATTTCAAATATATCCTGTTATTAACGATAAGGGAGAAGCATTTTATTTAACAGTTATTTTGAAGAAATCTTACTATAAAGAATGGAAAAAAGAACCAATATTTATAAATACTGGCTTTAATAATTACTATATATTTGGTCTTGTACCAATTTAGATAGAAACCTTTAAGCAACAATATTCTCTTCCTTACGTAAATTGTCCATAATATAAGTTTGTCTATCAGGGGTGTTTTTTCCCATATAGAACGAGAGCACTTTTTCTATTTTTGATTCTTTATTTAGTATCACAGGATCGAGGCGCATTGATTTCCCTATAAAATACTTAAACTCATCAGGAGAAATTTCTCCCAAACCTTTGAATCGTGTAATTTCTGCTTGTGCACCTATTTTATTAATTGCAGTAATCCTTTCTTCATCGGAATAGCAATAGTAGGTATCCTTTTTATTACGAACTCTAAATAGTGGTGTTTGCAATATATAAATATGGCCAGATTTAACTAATTCTGGATAAAATTGCAAAAAGAATGTTAGTAATAATAGTCGAATATGCATACCATCGGTATCAGCATCAGTAGCAATTACTATATTATTATATCTTAAATTATCAAGGTCTTCTTCTATGTTTAATGCTGTTTGTAATAGGTTAAACTCCTCGTTTTGGTAAACTATTTTCTTACTTAATCCGTAGGAGTTCAAGGGTTTTCCTTTAAGGCTAAAAACAGCTTGAGTACTCACATTTCTG
The DNA here is from genome assembly GCA_029935325.1 of Bacteroidales bacterium. Lineage (GTDB taxonomy): Bacteria > Bacteroidota > Bacteroidia > Bacteroidales > UBA1556 > UBA6267. The sequence goes on along the minus strand of JAOZKO010000015.1, from coordinate 1,567 downwards.
GATTTTGTAATAGATCCAGAAGCAGAATCACCCTCAGTAATAAAAAGTGTAGAATCTAATCGTTGCTCTTTATTAGTATTATAATGGATTCTACAATCCCGAAGTTTCTTATTATGTAAGCTAGCTTTTCGTGCGCTCTCGCGAGCAAGTTTTTTAATGCCAGCCATTTCTTTACGTTCCTTTTCCGACTGAATTATCTTTCTGCGTAGTGCTTCTGCTACATCTTGGTTTCGATGCAGATAATTATCCAAATTTCGCCTAACCATATCATTTATATAGTTCCTAACGGTTTGCCCGCCTGGCTCCATATGTTGTGACCCTAGTTTCGTTTTTGTTTGCGATTCAAAAACTGGCTCAGTAATTTTTATACTAAAGGCAGCAACTATAGAAGTACGTATATCGCTAGCATCATAATCCTTCTTAAAGAATTCGCGTATAGTTTTTACCATTGCTTCGCGGAATGCTGCTTGATGTGTTCCGCCTTGGGTGGTATGCTGTCCGTTTACAAATGAATAATACTCTTCACCATATTTTTTAGAAGCATGCGTAAAAGCAAATTCAAAATCGTCCTCTTCTAAATGAATAATTGGATATAATATTCCATCATCAATATTCTGCTCCAAAAGATCGTGAAGTCCGTTTTTAGATTGAATCTTTTGTCCATTGAAATTTAGAACTAGTCCTCTATTCAAATAAGCATAATTCCACAAAAGCTTTTCAATATATTCGAAACGAAATTTATATCCTGTAAAGATTTCCTCTTCAGGTACAAATCGGATAAGAGTACCATTTTTTTCGTCCTCTACATCCACATCCTTTTCCTGAATAAGAATACCAGATTTATATTCTACAATCTTTGATTTGCCCTCTCTGAAAGCCTGTGCAATAAATGATTGGGATAATGCATTTACGGCTTTGGTTCCTACTCCATTTAATCCTACAGTTTTTTTAAAAACCTTAGAATCGTATTTAGCACCAGTATTTATTTTCGAAACACAATCAATTAATGCACCCAAAGGAATACCTCGACCAAAATCTCGGACTTCAACTTCTTTACCATTAATCTCAATAATAATTTGCTTACCATTGCCCATTATATATTCATCAATGGAATTATCGAGCACTTCCTTAATGAGTACATAAATTCCATCATCAGGAGAGGCTCCATCGCCCAATTTCCCAATATACATACCAGGTCGTAAACGAATATGGTCTTTCCAATCGAGGGATTTTACACTATCTTCATTATATTGTGCTACTGACATAAGTTTCTTAAATTTGGACAAAAGTACTATTTCAATGTACTATGGTGATAGGAAAATTATTTTTTTTTCAACGAAAAGCCGTTAACAAAAAATGAAGCCCTCCATTTCAATAATAAATGGAGGGCTTCATTCTTAGTATTTACTTTTTACAACCGAGATAAGGCGTTATGCCAATCTATTTCGTTGTAATGTCTATACTAAATTCTTTCTGAAACATTGATTGTACTTTATTGTTAAGATCAGTATAGAAGGCTTCTAAATCAGATTTCTTCATTCCTGATTTTCTCCATTCCTCTAATTTA
>JAOZKO010000168.1 GCA_029935325.1 Bacteroidales bacterium | reverse complement strand
AAAGAAACAACCAAAGGAAAGTATGAGTTTACCCTGCTTGCACCTTAACGTCTTTACAAGAAAGCAAAAGTCAGCGATTAATAAAACACAAATTCCAAAAAAATAAATAAAATCCATGCAACTATTCCCACTCTTGTGCATCATAACATAAACGCAGGAAGAATTGGATTCGAAAGAGTTGGAAAAAGTTGTTGAGGCTTGCAAAAAAGGAAGCCGAAAAGCACGGGCTAAGCTGTATAAGGTTTATGCTCCAGTATTGCTTGGAATCTGCTTGCGATATGCTAAAGACAAATCTGAAGCCGAAGACATTCTGCACGAGAGCTTTATAAAAATTTACACTAAAATTCATCAAACTGGTAAGGGCTCATTTGAAGCCTGGATGAAAATGATTGTAAAAAATGAAGCTCTTCAATTCTTGAGAAAACAGGTCAGCCTTAACAAAAGGCAAGACCGGTACGAGAAAGATACTGTTGGTGAAGATGAACAAGAAGAAAACATAAGTATGAAGGATATATCCACCAATAAAATTCTTGAAATGATACAAGAATTACCGAGTGGTTATAGACTAATATTTAACTTATATGTTTTTGAAGACAAAAGCCATAAAGAAATTGCTGAGATAATGGAAATTTCAGAAGGAACTTCTAAATCACAGTTTTTTAGAGCTAAGAAATTGCTTCAAAAACAGATTAACGTATATAGAAACCAAGGACTAAAATAATGGTCATGAAAGAATTTGATGAATTTGAAAATTCGCTTAAGGAAGCCTTTAACGGTTTTGATGAGGTAAAACCATCGAAAAAGTTATGGACAAGAATAAGTATCAGCATGTTCCTATCTGGTATTGCAAGTAAATCTGCATATATTATAGGAACTCTTGCTCTTATTGCAATAATTAGTTTTGGTTGGTTAATTACTGAAAAATCAACTTCAACTGAATTAACTCAATTACAAGAAAACAATATTGAAAATAAAACCATCAAACAACAAACAATAAGCAATGAACAACAAACAATGAGCAATGCTCAACAAACAATAAACAACAAACAACAAACAACAAACTCATCAACCGAAGCTTTAGCGAAGGTGGACAACAAGCAACAAACAATGAGCAATGCGCAACAAACAATAAACAACAAACAACAAACAACAAATAACAACCAACGACTAGTCTCGACCTATCGGGAAACAAACACAACCCCTCAAGACCAGGCCATTGCAGAAGCTAAAAGCCAAAGCAATGGTGATGAAGTTCTTATATTAACAATGCCATTAATTAATCTAAACACAAGCTATGAGTACAATCTAGAGATGGAGCAGAAGCCTAATCGTTTTAATTATGCAACTAATAATGCTATTAATTACGATTATGAGTTATTTGTTGGTCCTAGCATTATTCATTCAAAAATTGAACTTTTACCAACTAAAACCATTGACCCAGAATTAAACAAAAATTCTACTACAATTTCATATCATTTTGGTGGTAATATTAATGCATACTATAACGATTGGTTTATAAGAACTGGTATTAATTACAGCCAAATCCGCGACCAAATAAACTATAATGCAAGCTCCATGCAAATGGATTCTAACACATATTATTATACTGTATTCCATCGCACCTATATCGATACTGTACTCGGTTGGAATACAAATGTGGCTGGTGGCATTGATTCCATTCCAATAATTGGACTAGCAATGCATCAAACTTCAAATGAGAAGTCATATACCGAATACGATTCAGCTTTAGTAAGTGCTAATTTTCAATACCGAAATACATATTCTATGGTAAATATACCATTAATGGTGGGAAGAAAATTTGATTATAATAAATTTGTATTTGATATTGCTGGAGGTATTTCTTGGTCGCATATAGTGCAAAGTGAAACTCAGATTATAGATTCGCAAAGCGGAAAAGTACTGAGCAGAGAGAAAAACAGCAATAGTATAAATAATGATATATTTAATGGAGTATTAGGTATCGGAATGGGATATTATATGACTGAATCGAGTGTGATATATCTTCGTCCGGAGCTTCAATACAATTTAAATACTATCTTTGACAAGACGTATTTTAATAACTATAAAACATACCAATATAGATTCTCATTAGGTATGCGCTATACAATAAAGTAGATATGAAGAAATTAATAATAATAATTCTATTAGCAATTAGTGGCAGTGCATCAGCATTTACACTCTTTGTTAATAGTTCTGTAACTAATTTGAATAGTGCACCTATAGCCAATCATTGGGTCTATATTTTCGCTTATGATTCTATTAATCAATATAACTATATCGACTCAACAGTAACTGATACTAGCGGTGGTTATAGTTTTAATGTTAATAATGTTCCTGCTACTCAAACACTATTTGATATTTACACTTACGATTGTGTAAATGCTATACATCACAAATATGTATTTACTACAAGCTCCAATCCTACAGCTTTTCAAATCTGCACAACAGCACCCACCTGCAATTCGCAATTCACTGCTATACAAGACACTATTAATCCGTCAACCTATCATTTTTTCAATCAATCAACCAATAACCAATATAATAAGTGGTATGTAAATAATACTCAAATAAGCACTCAGGCAAACTTCAGCTATACTTTTCCAACGAACCCATCATTAAATACGGTCTGTCTTGAAATAACTAATGCTCAACAAACATGCTCGGACACAAGCTGTACTAGTATTATTATTCACAATTGCAGCACATCCTTCACCGATTCTATTAATGGCGATACCGTTATTTTTACCGTCAGCAATAGTCCTCAAGCAGATTTTTATTATTGGGATTTTGGAGATGGATTTTCGCAACCTGCATCCTTGCCATATATCACTCATATTTATTCGGGCAATGGCACATATAATGTTCAGTTGACCACATACAGTATATATAATCAAGCAAATGATACTTGTTTTGCATATTACAACCAAAGCATAACTATTGCTCCTCAGTCAAATACAGGCTCAATATATGGTTATGCCTTTGCTGATACTTCATATCTAGATTATGGAATGATAATGCTTTATGACAAAAATCCTATAAGTCAGAAAATGACCCTGATAGATTCAAGTGCATTGATTATGGATACTAGCCAAACATACACATATTACATTTTCAATGGACTTCCTTATGGCAATTATTATTTAAAATCAAAGATATCACCTTCATCAGTTTATTATAATAGCTATTACGATACTTGGGCATCTATCAACCCAAATAGCCATGTACTACAATGGCAAAACGCTGAGAAGCAAACACTAAGTTCTGGATTACTACAGACCTTAATTAGCCTCAAGAGTCCAGATGTGACTTTTAGTAATGGAGGTGGTAGAATTTCTGGTAAAATTATAAATACTGTAGGCATAAATACAAATAGCACTATTGTTTATTTATTAAATCAGAATAAGCTTTTGGTAAAAGGAATTGTGCCAGATGCTTTTGGCGTTTTTAGTTTTGATAGCTTGATTTATGGAACATATTATTTGCGTCCAGAATTAACTAATATCAACAGCCTAGATTATGAAGTACTAATTAGTAGCAATATGCCATATTCTGATTCCATACAAATCCATGTTGATACTAATCATTTTTATGTAGGAAAAGAGGAGGCAAAACAATTAATTACAAAATTTAATATTTACCCTAATCCTGCCAGCTCTATAATAAATATAGATATTGATTCGAAGACTCAGCAAATAGTTCTAATATCTATTTACGATGCAATTGGCAATAGAATATATGCACAAGAGCATCAGATTAATAATAATACATCTATAAAAGTCCCTTTAAGCGAATTAATTTCAGGACTCTATATTATCACAATATCTGATAGTTATAGCACATCAACAAAGAAATTTATTAAATATTGATGCAACTTTTCAATATTGCTGCATCATTAATACATAGAACACAATTTAAGAATTTTATTAATATTTAAAACCCAATTTATCATGTTAAAACGTTTACTTACATTAAGTCTTATTATCTTAGGAGCTATCGGAATGAATGCTCAGACAATAAGCGGAACAGTTACTAGCACAAATGGTTCGGCTGCCATTGCTAACCACACTGTTTACATTTATAGCCTTGACAGTAATAGTAGCCCCTATAATGTCACAACTACAACTAACGCCAACGGAGCATATTCATTTACAAGCGTACCTTCCAACAATTCTGGGTATCTGATTTATGTTTATGACTGCCAACAACAACAGCAATCTCAGTTTACTTCTTCAAATACTGGTACTGCTAACTTCTCTATTTGTGTAAGTGGTAATCCTACAAATTGTACTGCTGCATTTTTTAGTTACCCAGATAGCACAAACTTAAACCTAATTTATTTCTACGACCAATCAACAGGAAGCCCTACCTCTTGGACTTGGAACTTTGGTGATGGAAACTCTGCATCAACACAGCATCCAAATCATACATATGCAGCAAATGGAACTTATACAGTTAGCTTAATTATTAGCTCTACAAATTGCTCTGATACTACTAGTCAAACTATTACAATAGGTAGTGGTTCAACAACATGCCAAGCTATATTTAATAGTTATCCTGACACAGCAAACCCAAATACAATAAACTTTATTGATGCATCAACTGGTTCTCCTTATGGATGGAACTGGAACTTTGGTGACGGAACATCTTCTAATCTACAGCATCCAACTCATGCCTATGCTAGTGCTGGCACCTATAGTGTATCTCTAACAATAACTGCTGGTCAACCTAGTCAGCCTTGTACTTCAACTGCAACACAAAACGTAATAATTAGTGGAGGAACACTTACATATGCAATCTCTGGGTCTGTTTATGCAAATTCAAGCCTGGTTCTTCAAGGAACTGTTGCATTATTCGACACTCAAACTAGTCAATTTATTGCTTCTACTCCAATTGATTCAACAGGGTACTATTTCGCAAATGTTGCTGTCGGTATCTATAATCTATTTGCTATCCCTGATACTACAACTGCTATTGGTCAAAACTTTGCTCCTACTTACTATGGAGATATCATTTTCTGGTCAGGAGCTACAGCTGTAGGTATTACAAATGCAAACCAAACTTCAAAAATCATCAATCTAGTTACTATTCCTTCAGTACCAGGTGGTAATGGTTCTATCAGCGGAAATGTTGGAACAGGATCAAAAGCAGGAACAGCTGATGCAGTTGTTAATTTACTTGACAATACCTTACAATTAGTTGCAACAACTAAAACAGATGCTAATGGAGATTATGCTTTTGCAAACCTAGCTTATGATACTTATAAAATTTGGGTAGAGATAGCTGGTAAAACAACAACACCAATTACTGTTACTCTAACATCTACTAGTGGAAGTAGCAATGCTAATGACTTTATAGTAACAAATAATACTGTTGTACCAAAAACTACATCTGTTAATAATAACCTTTTAGTTGGAGAGTTTAAACTTTATCCAAACCCAGTAAGTAATGTATTGAATATTGAAATAAAAACCGAAGAAAACGGAATCTATTCTTTCAATATGTTTAATGTTACTGGTCAGTTAATCTCATCAGAGCAAATCAATATTACTGCTGGTAGCAATATGATTAAGCTTAATACTAATGAGTTATCACAAGGAACTTATATACTACGTATTCAAGATTCTAATAATAACTCGATTCAAAAACTGTTTGTGAAATAGTTGTTATAAGAAAACGTCAATCTCTTCCCCGATATTTCGGGGCAGGCTGTTGGACTGGAGTTGTTATTCAATCATTTACTAAGGTAAACTCATGAATAACAACTCTTCATCCGCCTCGACCTTGACGTTTTTTATATACAACTAACAACATTTAGTAGTACTAAGCAAATATTAAATGAAGAAATAATAGAGCCAGTTTTTCTGTTTACACAAAGCCACCTATCTTAATTGATGGGTGGCTTTTTTTGTATGGTGGTCATTCCTGACCGCCTTTTTTTAAATAGACGGTCAGGAATGACCGTCTTACTTTTTGGTTAGGAATGATAATCAAAATAAATAGACGGTCAGGAATGACCGTCTTACGGACATCATTTTGGCTAATTCCTAAATTGATGTGCTATGTGCACCTTTGACCAATGAAGACAGAACTAGCAGGAGCTATTATAACATTAATTCGTTCAATGCAAAAAGCATGATAGAATATCAATACAAGAACAAGTAGTGTCTACTTGAGTATTAAATAGTAATAATATGCTCTTCAATATGCCACATTTCTAGATATATAAAAACTAATTTAAATATCTCATATTGTTTCTCTTTTA